>DATNQE010000253.1:0-10849 GCA_036702895.1 Trichocoleus sp.
GGGTGGGGCTGGTGTTTCAGAACTACGCCTTGTTCCCCCACCTAACGGTGGCTCAAAACATTGCCTTTGGACTGGCGCACCTGCCCAGGCTAGAGCGGCTCCAGCGGGTGAGCCAACAGCTTAGCGACATGCGCCTGGTAGGGTTAGCCCAGCGCTATCCCCACCAGCTCTCAGGTGGGCAGCAGCAGCGCGTGGCGCTGGCGAGGGCATTAGCCACAGAGCCAGAAGTGCTGCTGTTGGATGAGCCACTGTCAGCCCTAGATACTTACCTACGCAGCCAGGTTGAGCGGCAGCTAGTCGCAACGCTGTCTCGCTATGCTGGCGTGACGCTTTTTGTTACCCACAACCTGGAGGAGGTCTTTCGGGTGTGCCAGCGGCTGCTGGTGATAGTGGAAGGGCGAGTCATGGCCGTTGGGGATAAGCACGACGTCTTTGATCAGCCAGGCCAAGTTGCCGTAGCTCAGCTAACGGGCTGCAAAAACTTCTCCCGCGCCAACGGGTATTCATCAAGCGAGATTGAGGCGGTAGACTGGCGCTGCAGTCTTAAGGTGTCTGCCCCCATACCCAACGGGTTGATCCAAGTCGGCATTCGCGCCCACCAAGTTCGGTTTGTGGGTGGGCCAGAGCAGATTAATACATTTCCCTGCTGGTTGGTATCGGCAAGTGAAACGCCCCATCGGATCACGCTATATCTGCGGCTGCACGACCCGGTAGAAGGCACAGGCCAGTACGATTTGCAGGCAGAGGTGTTTAAAGACAAATGGGAGAGCCTGCAAAACCGCCCCTTTCCCTGGTATGTCCAGCTAGACCCGACGCGGCTGATGCTGCTGACTAACGCTGCTGGCCGAACACACTAAGCCTTGGGTCGAGAAGAAATCTTGCCGCTAGGGGCCCAGGAATATCGGTTGGGCCTTCAACTTCTGCTGGAGACGACAAGCCCTATTCGATCTCCCTCTACAGACAGTCCATGCTTTCCCACCGACCTTTCTAGGCTGGGCATGACAGCATCATGGAGAACAGGGCATGTCAACTCAACAAACTGCCGGACGGCCAAACGATCGCAAAGACGACGAGTTTCAGCAAGATTTGAACCCCGATCCTCGGGCCGGGAATAACGTCAGCGTAGCCGATGAGCCTGGGCGCTTTGATCGCTCTGCTGCAGATATCAAAGACTTGCAGCAGCACCTGAGCGACTACACAGCTGAGGAGCTACGGCAAATTCCAATTCTGCCAGCAGGTACGCGGCTCAAGCAGGGGGCTACCTACATCAACCTGCTAGATCCGCTGCGGGCAGAGTTTACAGCGATGGCTAACCAGACTGCCGACAAGGGCGACTATGTTGTGCCCAAGTCGCAGATGCCCTACGAACTGTGGAATCGTCTGACCGGCGTGGACGATCCGGCTCGACTGGCTGAAGGCGAGTAGGCTGGCGTTTCTATAGGAGGCGCGATCGCAAACCTCTGTCTTTCCAGCCCAACCCATTATCCAAATTGGGAAATCCCCAGGCGGCTCCAATAGAAAAATGAAGTTGCTCGCCCGCCTAGCTTGATCAAGCTGCGGGCAATGGGCTGGATATCCGGTTGCGATCGCACCTTCTTATCCGAGAGGTACACGCCCAACAGAGCATGGTTAATCATGCTGTGAAAAGAGGCATGGGGAAGACTAGCAACGCTGCGGCGAGCATTCTCTAGAAAGTGCTGAAATCGTCCCATCATCTTGCCTCGGCTGGGGTAATAAAAGCAGAAATTCAAATCTCCGTTAGCGCGGTCTTCCTCCTGGTCAATGAGATAGTCCAGCAGAATGTGAAGACCCTGCACCCAGGGAAAGTAGCTACGCTCAACCTGGTCGGCTAACTCTTCAGAAAACGTCTCGTCAAAGGCATAGGCAACCAGGCAAAAAACGCCCAGCGTAGAGCCTGCCGAAGCAGAAAACTCGTACCAGCTCAGCTCGGGCAATGCCTTTTGATGGTGTAAGAACCAGGTTTTTAACCGGGGCACGCGCTCATCAATTTTGACGTGCTTGTGCACTTGCAAATCGCAGTAATAGGCTGCTAGCTTGTGCAGGGCGGGGGCAATCTTGGCGTAGTTAGGCAGGGTTTGCAGCACGTCCTGGCAGGTTTCTACCAGCTGGTTTAGGTAGCCGCCGTCGTCTTGGTCAGCTCTGGCCCGGTAATAGTGGGTAGGTTCGGCACCAGGCGTGAGCGCGTGAAAAATAGATTCGTGCAGGGCTCGAAAGTCTTCAGAGGCTTGAGAAGTGCTGCGATCGCACAGGTTGTCGAGATAGTCGCTAATGGTTTGATAAGCAACAATAAAGCGAATAGCCTCCTGCCAGTGCTGCTTAGCCAGCAGTCCGTAGAGCGCCCCACCTTTGCAGTGAAACGCTTTGCTATTGAGGCTCGCTAGTGCTTGCCGCCGCAGTTCTGGGTTCGGAATCGTCTGCGCCTGCTGTTTCCAATACTGTAGATGCGCTCGAACCGCAGGCAGAACTTTGAAGTGGGAGGCTGATATCAACCCCCACGGAGATGCTGGAATATTCATGGCAGAGAGATGACCTGAAAGGCTGGAGCTGAGCCGTTAATGTCATCACTCTAGAAAGGGCTAAGGAAAACTCAACTCCTTAAAAAGGAGGAGTGTATTTATCTTGAAGAGGGATTTACAGAGATGCTAATAGCCCTTTTTGTCAGGCTTGTTGGCCCACTCCTCAAACGCTGCTACAGCTTGCTCAGACATCAGAGGCGCCATCGGCACTTTGCGCTCTTCCCGGGGTAGCGCCAGCTGGTCGTAGATACTCTGGCTGCCAAAGCCAAACTGGGCAGCGGCTTCTTTCGAGTTGCCGTAGTAAACCCGATCCAGCCGACTCCAGTAGATAGCCGCCATACACATAGGGCAGGGTTCGCAGCTAGTGTAGAGCTCGCACCCCGTGAGCTGCCAAGAGCCAACCGTTTTACAGGCTTCCCGAATGGCGGTCATCTCGGCGTGGGCCGTTGGGTCGTTGAGAGAGGTTACCTCGTTCATGCCCTGGCCAATGATCTGCCCATCTTTAACCACGACAGCGCCGTAGGGTCCGCCCCGATTTTCGCGCATGGCGGTAAATGAGAGTGCGATCGCATCCTGCATGAACTGATTTTGAGGTTCGGTCATCTGCTCACTCCCCTGGGCTCACTGTTCCTATTATTCCTGAGTATTTCGCTGTCGCCACATTGTTTGAAGGATTGGATTTAGGGAGGGTCAGTGGACTGATGCCGTGTCGACGGTTTTTGCCCACCTCGGCAATCAGGGAGCCAATGTCTGGCGTGAACTCGATGATCTGCTGCGGAACCCCGATCCAATTAGTGCCCTAGAGGCCAGCGTTCGAGAGGCTGGAGAGGAGCGCTTCCTGCAAACCTGGCCGATGGGGCTAGCGCGTGAGGCAGGCTGGGGCGGCGATTGGGATGCGACAGGCCCAAGCATTACTGACCACCGGCTGCGCCCCACCTCGATTGGCAGCGTTCCGACGGATATCGTTTTTAACGCAGCCACCCCCGGACTGGCCGAAACCCAGGTGCCGATGGCCGCATCATCGAGATTCGCTCTAGCGCCTACGGAGCGCTCCATTGGGGTCGCGATGGGGGAACAACAACGCCGCTCAGCCCAGGATTTCAGGGGCGATATTGCGTTGGCGAGTCGTGCCGCTGCCGCGACGGCAGCTCTCCCCCTGGGGTTGAATCGCTAGCGCCCCCGGACTTGACTGTGGCCGGAGTCGGTGGGCTTAGACCTGGCGATAACCGCCAGATCAGCATGGCAGCTTGGCGATAGCTGGCGCATTGCCCAGAGCGAGTCGCTTTTTGACTACAGGCCAGGCTAGTCTACAGAGACCTTTACCGATCGCACTTTCCCTAGCCAGTTTCCGTCCCTAGCTGGGGTGGCTCCGGCTCAGGTGCAGCAGGCTACCCAGCTCTGCCGGAAATTGGGTGTAGATGACTGGTTTTTAGAAGGCTGCGTATTTGACGTGGCGGCGACTGGAGATGCGGGTTTTGTGCAGGCGGCGGTCAGTGCGATCGCAGACACCGTGCTCAACACTGTACAAGACCGCGTCATTGATGCAGTTGAGGGAGAGATTCGGGAGAACGTACCGATTCCTATTCCCTTTCCCCTCCCCCGACTGCCGTTTTAACCCCATTAGGCAAATAGGGTTTCTCCGGGGTGAGAGCAACTGGTACTGCTGTGATAAGTGCTATCAAAACTCCTTACCCCAACAGCTCTATTCGTTGAACAGAGCCAAGTAGTCGTAGGAGCACACATCAACACTGTACTCCTCTAGCATTTCGCCGCTCTCAAAAACCGTGAGTATGTCATACATACACACATCCTCGGAGGAATCATCAAACGTCACCTGCATACTAGAACCTCTGGAGATGACCGATAGCTTGCCGAGCAGATTCTTACCCCAATCATCAGCGTGAGAGGCAGTAACGTAGATTCCTATAATGTCTTCGCTGCTGTCGTTGTAGATTTCAAAGTTGTGTTTACCGGCAAAAGCCGGTTGCCCCATTAGGGCTACAACCGGCAGCGCCAGCGACGAAATCCAGGCGCCCATTGGCAGGAGTTTTCTCATGCTGGTGGCATCTTGAGCAGCAGTGTTCGCACAGCGATTCTTATACTGAGCAGTAAACATGATTTAACTCCTAAACAAAAAGGGGATTGTTTGGAGTAGGCTTGGCTCATCCGGCGAGGACGGCGTTTAGCTCTACCTTGATTCAAATTTAGAATTCAATAAACTCAGAAACAGTAGACTTTTGCGCCTACTGGCTAGTTGTTAAAGGACAGTCTGCTTGCAGTTTTTTGCATATAGCTTGTGATTTCACCCCCACACCCCATGTCTTAATTAATCTGTCTACTGCTATGCAAAGAGATACGCCAGGTTTGTTCTGACGCATCTCAAACTCAACAAGTTTTCAGTGAATCTTTTTGGTGAGTCTTTTCGGTGAGTCTAGTTGTCGAATACTGTGTAGTAGTCGTTGCGGCAAACGTTAACGCCGTAATCCTCCAGCACCTCACCGCTTTCAAAGACGGTCAAGATGTCATAGAGGCAGGTTGCCGGAGTGGGGTCTTCAAATTCAACCTGCATGCTGTAACCGCTGCGTAGAATCGAGTATTGACCCAGCAGATCCTGACCCCAATCGTCTATATGAGAGGCCGTCATATAGATCTCGATGACGTCTTGGCTACTGTCATTCTGAACTTCAAAGTTTTGCTTTCCAGCAAGAGCGGCTTGGCCTGTAAGGGCAACCGTGGATAGCGCCAGCGAAGAGATCAAGGCACTGGCTTTAAGAAACTTTTGCAGAGCGTTAGCAGGTTGGGTAGCGGCAGAGCGATTATTTTCAGAACGAGTTGCAGTCATTGTCTAGGCTCCTTAAGCAAAGGGGGAATTTTTGAAGGTTTGCTTTGTCCGCCGTGTGCGGTGGTTCAAAGCTTTACCTTGGTTCCAATGTAGGGCTAAGGAGATGGGGAAACAGTAGACCTTTACGCCTGCTCGGCTGCGTGGATAGGACAGCTCACTTGCAGTTTTCTACAACCAAAAAAGGTGGGTCAGGCTAAACCTGACCCACCTTTTCCTGGCTCATCTTCTTAAGGTGAATTGCACCAATTTCTCAAGCCTAGTTACAGGTGCCTATGGGAAGGAGCACAAACCTGGGCATCCTATGCGGCAACAGTAACTTCAACTCTAGAATTAGGGTTAGTATTCTGGCACCGAAGGATCAACCTCGCGGCTCCAGGCGGTAATGCCGCCCTTGACGTTGGTGCCGTTAATGCCGGCTTCCTTCAAGATGCCTAGCGCTTTGGCAGAGCGGCCGCCCATTTTGCAGTGGACGATCAGCTGGTGACCGTTGAGCAGTTCCTTGACCTTTTCAACTCCGCTGCCGCTCTCAATCTCGGGCAAAGGCACCAGCACCGAACCCGGGATCTGAGCGATCTCGTATTCGTTAGGATTGCGAACATCCAGCAGCAGGATATCGTCGGCACCCCTGTCGAGTACCTGCTTTAGCTCGGTGACCGTCATCTCGGGGATTTCAGCTTGCTGTTTTTGCTCCTCTGCCCGCGCCTGAGGAATGCCGCAAAACTCCTCGTAGTCGATGAGCTTTTCGATCACGGGGCGCACCGGGTTGGGCCGCAGCTTCAGCTCGCGGAAGCTCATGTCAAGGGCGTTGTAGAGCAGCAGACGACCACTGAGAGTATTGCCCTGGCCCAAGATGATCTTGACGGTTTCGGTGGCCTGAATCACGCCGATAATACCCGGCAAAATGCCCAGCACACCGCCCTCAGCGCAGGAAGGCACCAGCCCGGGTGGTGGGGGTTCGGGGTAGAGGTCGCGGTAGTTGGGGCCGCCCTCGTAGTTGAAGACGGTTGCCTGGCCCTCAAAGCGGAAAATCGAGCCGTAGACGTTGGGCTTGTCTAGCAGCACGCAGGCGTCGTTGACCAGATAGCGAGTGGGAAAGTTGTCGGTACCGTCAACCACAATGTCGTAAGGCCGGAAAATGTCTAGGGCATTTTCGGCGCTTAGGCGCGTTTCGTACAGATCAACCTGGCAGTAGGGGTTGATCTCATGAATGCGATTCTTGGCTGATTCAATTTTGGGCTTGCCGACCCAGGAAGTGCCGTGGATCACCTGACGCTGCAGATTGGAGAAATCCACCACGTCAAAGTCCACAATGCCGATGCGACCAATGCCAGCGGCGGCTAAATAGAGCAGCAGGGGAGAGCCCAGACCGCCCGTGCCCACACAGAGCACGCTAGCGGCTTTGAGCTTCTTCTGCCCTTCCAGACCGACCTCCGGCAAAATCAGGTGCCGGGAGTAGCGTTCGTACTCCTCGCGGGTCAGTTGAATAGAGTCAAGGTTGGGATTGAGCATGATAATCCACGGGAAATGGATAGTGAGTGGGCGTGGTTTAAGTGGTTAAGGAACCAACTTAGCGTTTGGGAAGAATTGGGGTTGAGAGGTCAGAGGTATGTGGAGGCTGGGCCCCCATTCGCATCACCTCCGCCTGAAACTGGTGCTGGTCGTCCAGGTGCCAACTGCGCACGTCGGTGGCTTTCCCCTGAGCGACTGAGATAATGATGTAGGAGTATCCGGGCCAGGCGAGGCTGCGATCGCACTCCGACGGCACCGCCGCATGGTCTGGGTGGGAATGATAAACGCCAATGATATTAAGGTTGCGATCGCGCGCCTCTCGCTGAACCTGCAGCATCAGCCGAGGGTCAATCCAATATCGACTGTCTTTCGTTCTAGCGGTTTCTGACTCAACCGTGTTGCTCAGGCTGCCTACAGCTGCCGCCGCCTCCGAATCCCAGGCGTTCTCCGCAGCAGCGCAGTTGACGACCTCACGCACGTCCTCCTCACCCACAGCAGAGCAGTGCCCTACAAGCAGGCCGCAGCATTCCTCAGGATAGGTTCGCTCGGCATGGGCGCGTATTGCTTGCAGATTGTCTGGGTTGAGAATGAGTACCACAGCCGCAGGCGTCCGGTTCAGTCAGACTCTCTATTTTAAGTCAGGATGGTTCAGCTCAGTGAGTTTGCTTTAAGACATTGCCTGTAGAGACTGCACCACAGCATCTACAGCCTTGTCGAGCGCCACAGCACGCGAAGCTTTGAACAACAGGCGATCCCCAGATTGAATACTCCCCTGCAGATGCTCAACCAGCGGGTCAACGTTTTCAAACACGTGAGCCTTTAAAGGTTCGGCTCCCGCTGCTAGCGCCGCTGCCTCTGCCGGATCGGCCAAAATGTAGAACTGATCAATGCCAAGCTGCCTGACCTGCTGCCCCACTTGGTAATGAAACTCCACCGAGCGATCGCCCAGTTCCTTCATCGTGCCCAGCACCGCAATGCGCCGACCGCCGGGTGTTACCGCCAGCAGCTGCAGGGCTGCCAGCATCGACTCTAGCCCTGCATTGTAAGTCTCATCTAGAATCATCACGTCGTTAGCCAGAGCCAGACGGCGCGCTCGACCGGCTGGCAATTCCACGGTGAGCCCCTGCGCCAGCTTGGCCCAGTCCAGCGCCAACGCCTGCATAACGGCAACAGCAGCTAGGTAGTTGAGCGCGTTGTGTCGCCCCGGCAGCGGCAGCGGCAGCACCACCCCGTTGACTTCTAGCGTTTCGGCATCAATTAGCCGCCCTTGAATGTCGCCCCCCTCTAGGCCGTAGGTAATTTGCCGCCCCGACCAGACCCGCCCTGCCGTGGTTAACAAACGGGAGTTGTCGTGGTTAAGTATCGCAACTCCTGTCTCAGGCAGCTCTGCGAGGAGCTCGCACTTAGCGTCAGCAATCGCCTGCTCCGAGCCCAATCGACCGATGTGGGCGGTTCCAACATTGGTGATAACGGCCACGTCAGGCCGGGCAATCTGAGTTAGCAGGGCGATTTCTCCGGGTCCCCGCATGCCCATTTCAACCACCCCAAAGGCGTGCTCCGAGCTGAGCTGCAGCAGGGTTTTGGGAACCCCAATCTCGTTGTTGTAGTTGGCTTGAGTTTTGAGCACTGGCCCTTGGGTTGCCAGTGCGGCAGCGATCAGCTCTTTTGTTGTGGTTTTACCCACAGAGCCAGTAATGGCAACAATGGGGGTGCCCAGCTGATCGCGCCACCAGCGGCCTAGCTGCTGGTACGCCGCTAGGGTGTCGGGTACGCGCAGCAGGGGATAGTCGGCATCGGCCATATCTTGGTGGACGATGGCAGCTACGGCACCCTTTGCGATCGCATCGGCTACAAACTGATGTCCATCAAAAGTGCTGCCTGTCAACGCTAGAAACACGTCCCTAGGGTGCAGCGAGCGAGTGTCTGTAGTGATATTTTTTACACGTATATCCTGGTGAATATACTCAAAATTCTGCTGCTCGGCAGCCAAAACAGCGGCCAACTGCCCCAGTGTCACGCTAAAAGTCATGCTTCACCTTCAGTCTTTAAGCCGCTAGCGCCATTTCCTCTTCAGAAGCGTCCTGCTCAGACGGGCAGCCATTCCAGCGGTGTAAAGCAACTTTACACAAGATTGCTAGCGCTGTGAAATTTAGATTGAGCAACCCCAGTATGGATTGGTCCGAAAGGCTCAGCCAGGCTAAGGTGTAAGGCTCAAAAACTATGTCAGTTCACAGCTCCCTCATACAGGGCTAAAGAGGGTTCATCGGATCTTTGATTAAGGTATCGTTTTACGCACTGACATCAGAAGTTCCACGCAGTAGTCTGTTTATACAGCCCCAACAGATCTGGTGTAAAAACTGACGCTTTCCGCTGCCGAACAACTTTAAATGGAGCAAAGCGGTTGAGACTCTGGGTGTATCTTTTACCTCAACCCATTTCTAGTGTTCCGCAGCAATGCCCACCTTTTCTGGTCAACCCCCCTAAGAGCGCCTTCGACATTGGGCAAAGGCGGTAGATGCAGTGAACCTACGCACGAATTACCACAATCGCAACACTACGCCAGATGAGCAGCGGCTCTACGATCACCTGCTTGGCTGCGCAGCACTGTACTCTCCGGCCGATATGATCGCCCGGTTTCAATCGCTCTTTATTGAGGGACTGGGCTATCCCGACCGGGAAGTCGTTGCCGCCCTCGACGATATTTTGAACGGGCCTGAGGTCGATCAGTATTTTCGCTATATCCTCAATCGCTGCTGCCACATCTTGATCAATCGCTGGCAGACCCACTCCCAGTTTCAATCTGCGATTCCAGACTTGGTTGCCCTATTTGAGCAAGCGCCCACTAGCCGAGTCAATGAGTACTCCCGCAGCCGCTCGGTGCGCCGTCTGCGGCAAATCACACGGGAGTTTCAGGAGACTGAGCAGTACGTCACGCTGAGGCGCTTGGCCCGCGTAGTCGAAGCACGTCAGCAGCGCCGCATTGCCCGTGAAGAAGATGCGGGCTCCAAACCGCTAGGTACGCTGATTGATCGCTACCCTTACCTTTACGAGTACTGTCTGGTCTCAGAAGATAGCGACCTAGAGCATCAGCAGCACATTCGGCGTATGCAGGCTGAGGTGCAGCACAAGTTTGAGGTGGATTTATCCCACTATGTAACCTATCGAGTGCGCCTCTCACGAATGAACCGCCAAGGGGCAGGTCCGTCTCTAGATCGCCTGCGCCCCATCGAAAATCCAACGCTGCTGAACGATCGCGAGCTAGTGTCTTCGCTACGGCAGTTCTCGGGGCAGGGAAGTGATGGCCGCAGCTATCGAGAGGTGGCTCAGCGCTTCATGATGAACAGTTGCCAAGGCTGTTCCTACAAGAGCTTTAAGGAAGATCTCTACGACTACATCACGGCTGGGGTAGAGTCGGGCTACGGTCGCCGCCAGTTTAATAAGCTGCTGAGCGATCAGCTCATGGGGGTGTACTCTGATAGCGACCACAAACCGCTCAATGACTTCCTGGTCGTGCGCACTTGCAGCCAGCTGTTCAACTTTCTGGTAGTGGACAACGCCAACAGCGGGCAGCACTTTGTGTTTGTAGATCTGATCAACAACCTTGGCCCTCTGTGGACAACGGGGCTGCTGCTGCGGCTTTTGCTCATTTGCCGCAAGGTGCGCCCGTATCTAGAACGGCGCTTCTCGATTTTGTTTAACCACTATGAAGCCTCTACTCGCGACACAGTGATCTGGCTCGTCAACGTTCTAGAGAACCTGAACATTGCTCTCAGCCTCAACTTTGGCAGCCTCGATCTGTCCCATGTGATGCCTCACTAGCAAGGCAGCGTTGGTAGGGCCTCAGGAGAACCCCAAGGTCTAGTCGCGTTAAGTTAAGACTAATCGGCTTCCCCTTACCGGCCTGCGTACAAAGCGCCTGTATAAACGACGTCTGCGGCGGCCACCTGGAGTTCTGACTCCG
>DATNQE010000254.1:0-2306 GCA_036702895.1 Trichocoleus sp.
CCCTACAGTCGTTCTCAAGTCGTCTGCGTTACATCAAAAGACATAAATTCTCGATCCCTCTTGCCAAGAGGCCCTTCCAGTCACACACTTAAAGTGGAAAGCAAGGGTCGTTAGAAGGCAGTTCCGAGGTCTTTCGTGAAACGAGTATTATCTATCATTCTTGGTGGTGGTGCTGGCACCCGCCTGTACCCTCTAACTAAATATCGCGCCAAGCCAGCCGTTTCTCTGGCGGGCAAATACCGGCTGATTGATATTCCTGTTAGCAACTGTATCAACTCCGGGATCACCAAGATTTACGTTCTAACCCAGTTCAACTCGGCCTCCCTGAACCGCCACATCGCTCGAACCTACAACTTCTCTCAATTCACGGATGGGTTTGTAGAGATTTTGGCAGCCCAACAAACCCCCGAGAGCCCCAGCTGGTTCCAGGGCACGGCAGACGCCGTGCGTCAGTACATTTGGATGCTGGAAGATTGGGATGTGGATGAGTACCTGATTTTGTCGGGTGACCACCTCTACCGCATGGATTACTGCCTGTTTGTAGAGCGGCACCGCAGCACCAATGCGGATGTAACCCTCTCGGTTGTTCCCATCGGCTATAAGACAGCGTCTAGCTTTGGCCTGATGAAGATCGACGGCACCGGGCGTGTGGTTGATTTCTCGGAGAAGCCCAAGGGCGATGCGCTCGAAGCGATGAAGGTCGACACGACCACCCTGGGGCTGACGGCAGAGCAGGCTCGAGAGAAGCCCTTTATTGCCTCCATGGGCATTTACATCTTCAAGAAGCAGGTGCTGATCGACCTGCTCAAGAAGAACCTGGAGCAAACCGACTTTGGTAAGGAAATTATTCCTGCCAATTCTCGGGACTACAACATGCAGGCCTACCTGTTTGACGGCTACTGGGAAGATATCGGAACGATTGAAGCGTTTTACGAGTCGAACCTGGCGCTGACGATTCAGCCCCAGCCGCCGTTTAGCTTCTATCACGAAGATGCGCCGATCTACACCCGCTCTCGCTATCTGCCGCCCACTAAGCTAACGGATGCCCACATTACCGAATCCATAGTGGCGGAGGGCTGCATCCTCAAAAACTGCCGCATTCACCACTCGGTTATCGGTCTGCGCCAGCGGGTTCACTCCGACTGTTTGATTGAGGATGCGCTGCTGATGGGCGCTGACTACTACGAGCCGATGTCGGAGAGCAACCAGCATTTGACCCGCGGCAAGATTCCCATGGGCATTGGCGAGGGCTCAATCATCCGTCGGGCCATTATCGACAAAAACGCCCGCGTGGGCCGCAACGTCAAGATCGTGAACAAGGAAAACATCCAGGAAGCCGAGCGCGAAGACCTGGGCTTCTACATTCGCAGCGGCATCGTGGTGGTGCTCAAGAACGCGGTGATTCCCGACGGCATGATCATATAGATAATGAATCAGGGGGTGGGCGGTGCTCACCTGCGAACCTAGCTAATTCAATAGCCATAAACGGGCGGTACTGATCTCTGGAAGGAGTCGGTGCCGCCCGTTCTAACTAACCCCAAACTACCTCAAGGTTCAGCACAAACTCTGGCAGAACGGCTTCTCCAGAGAGGGTTGCCGGGTTCTGTAGGGGAGTTGCTGGCTCTCCAGCTCGGTAAACTTCAGCTTTGCGGCTGTCGGGATCGATGAGCCAGCCGAGTTGAGCGCCGTTGTCGAGGTACTCAACCATCTTTTTTTGCAGGTCTTCCCAGGTGTCGCTGGGAGATTTGAGCTCTACAACAAAATCGGGGCAGATGGGGGCGAACCTGCGGCGTTGTTCTGGGGGCAAGGCGTTCCAGCGGTCTTTGGCAATCCAGGAGGCATCGGGGGAGCGAATGGCCCCGTTGGGGAGGGTGAAGCCTGCGGAGGAGTCGAAGGTAATGCCGAGCTGAGTTTGGCGGTTCCAGAGGCCCAGGTCAATGAGGATGTCGGCGTTGCGGCGACTGCTTTCGCTACCGGCGGCGGACATGGCAATGAGTTCTCCTTGGGCATTGCGCTCTAGCCGCAGTTCGGGGTTGCTGCGGCAGATTTGCTCAAATTCTTCGTTAGTGAGTTCCAGGGCTGGCCGAAGATTGATCGCAAGCATTATCTGTCATCCTGAGCCTTGGGGTTTTGATGGGAGCGCTTTAGCAATAGGAGTTGTCGCATACTGCAAGGGTATCTACAGCTTAACTTTGAGGCGCAAATCTGAGATTGCAAACTCCATCTGTCTTTTCTTCAAGGAGAAGGGGCGAGTGTTTTTCTCCACCTTGGCTAGTCTCGCTGCTGTGGGAGACTGGGAGGGTGCG
>DATNQE010000204.1:0-10073 GCA_036702895.1 Trichocoleus sp.
CTGGTGGCTAATCGAATCTACTTATCGAGGCTTAGCTGACGGAGCGAAATTTGTTTGCAGAGGCTTTCAACAGCTAACAGGAGCGATCGCATCAGTTCGGAATCTTCCCGGTAGTCGGCCTCAGCTAGGTTTGCTACCCGCTGGCTCTCGCTCACCTCAACCCGCTCGTTCCACTCCTGCTCATCCTTGAAGACCCCCAGCGCAATGCCCCCCTCGTCGTTAACCACCGAGAAACAGGGGATGTCTGAAGCGCCGTCGCCAACGTAGATCACCTGCGATAGCGGCACATGCAGCTGATCCTCGGGCACATCCCGATAGGCAAAGGAGCGGCCTGTCTCCTCCACCTTCTCCTTGCCGCTGGCAATCTGCATCAGGTAGCGGGTCTTCTCGGTATGGCTAATGGAGCGCTGCACAAACTCAATTTCGCCTTTGTCGTTGTAGTGAAACTGGCAGCCCCAGATTTTTTTGAAGTGGGGCGCAATGCAGGTGTGGCAAAGAATGTCTTCAAAGCCGCCAGAGATCACGTAAAACTCCAGCTCGACTTTGGGGTTTAGCTCGTGAACTTTCTGGTGCAGGCGGTCAAACATTTCCTCTAGCCCTTTGAACGGCTGGAGTTGCCGCCCAAGCTCGATGAGATAGTCACGAGTGATGCGCTGCTCCGGCGGTCGCTGCTGAGACTCCTGAATGAGCGCGTAAGCTCTGGCCAAAGGACCGTCCCATCCGGCTTCCTTGAGGGGGTTGTAGCGCTCCCGGCGAAAGGTCTTGGCGTCGAGCCCCAGGCTCTCAATCAGCAGATCAAAAGTATCTGGCCCGAGCGTTTCATCAAAGTCGAAAACGACGGCGATGCGATCGCAAACAGGTTTAGTTGATTGCGGTTTCTTGAACCCAGAGGAAGTTTTGGTTGACATCGTTGGTTCCTGGTTAGCTACTGCCCAAACCCATTGCATCTAACGGTGCAGACGGTCACCATTCTGGCGGTTCTAAGCAGTCAGAGTCCTCCCCCAATCAACGGCGGCCCTCTCTGTCAATAGAAGGAAGTTATGCGTTGCAGGAGCGCCCTTCTCCCTATCCATCAGCCTTTGCCGCCCCAGCTGCATTCACTCACCGCATCTCTACCCGTTGGTTGAGCAATCCTGGTTCTGAAACGTCACCTTTGTCACTTGCTTAGTCCCCAACATCCTGTTTGAATAGGAGCAACTAAAAATGAAGTTTTGTGTCGGGGAATCAGCATGTACATCGTACAGATTGCCTCAGAGTGCGCTCCAGTCATTAAGGCCGGAGGTCTGGGTGACGTAGTCTATGGCCTCAGCCGCGAGCTCGAAAGCCGGGGGCACGTCGTTGAGCTGATTCTCCCCAAGTACGACAACATGCGTTACGACCACATCTGGGGTCTGCACGATGCCTACAAAGATCTGTACGTGCCCTGGTACGGTCACGCAGTGCACTGCTCGGTGTACTGCGGCTGGGTGCATGGCCGTTTGTGCTTTTTTATTGAGCCGCACAACGACAACGGCTGGTTCCATCGGGGCGTTTACTACGGCTGCGACGACGACCCCATGCGCTTTGCCTTCTTTAGCAAGGCGGCCCTAGAGTTTCTGCTACAAAGCAACAAGCGGCCCGACATCATTCACTGCCACGACTGGCAAACTGGGCTGGTGCCCGTAATGCTGTACGAGATGTACAAGTACTACGGCCTGGAGTACCAGCGGGTAATGTTTACCATCCACAACTTCAAGCACCAGGGCTTTGGCGGCAGGGAGATTTTGGAAGGCACCGGGCTGAATCGGCCCGAGTACTACTTCAGCTACGACAAGCTGCGGGACAACTTCAACCCATTCTCGCTCAACTTCATGAAGGGCGGCATTCTCTACTCCAACCACGTCAACACCGTGTCGCCCCACCACGCCTGGGAATCCCGCTACGGCGACTGTAGCTTTGGCCTGGGCCACACCCTCACCTTAGTTGAGGACCGATTCTCCGGCATTCTCAACGGCATTGACTACGACGTGTGGAACCCGGAGACCGACCCTCATCTGCCCTATCCCTTCGGGACAGACACTTTTGAGAACAAAGCCCTCAGCAAAAAGGCACTGCAGGAACGCCTGCTGCTGCGGCAGGAGGACAAGCCCTTGGTCGCCTTCATCGGACGGCTTGACGAACAAAAGGGGATGCACCTGGTGCACCACGGCATCTACCACGCGCTGGCGCGGGGAGCCCAATTTGTGCTGCTAGGCTCAGCCACCGACCGACGCACCAACGACTGGTTCCAACACGAGAAAAACTTCCTCAACGACAACCCCGATGTGCATCTGGAGCTGAGCTTTAACGAGGAACTAGCGCATTTGATCTACGCCGGGGCCGACATGATTTTGGTGCCCAGCAACTTCGAGCCCTGCGGCCTGACGCAGATGATCGGCCTGCGCTACGGCATAGTGCCCGTCGTGCGCGGTGTGGGCGGCCTGGTCAACACGGTCTTTGACTGGGACTACGACCAGAACCACCCGCCAGAGGAGCGCAACGGTTTTGTCTTCTACCAAAGCGACAATGTGGCGCTAGAGTCGGCGATGAACCGGGCGCTGGACTTCTACTACAACGCCCGCGAAGGGTTTAATCAGCTGGCGATGCAGGGAATGCGCTACGACTTCTCCTGGAAGACCTCGGCCGACGAGTACCTAAAGGTGTACGAGTACATTCGCCACAAGTAGTTTCGCAAGAAGGTCTAGCTAAAGTTGAGGCACGAAGCAAGCTTCTGGGAAGGGGCTTGCTCCTGTTACTCTGTAGACACTTGCACCAGTTGTGCCAGAGGGCTAAAGGATCTGACCCTATGGATCTTTCGGTATTTAAGTATTTCTTTGAGTGCTGTGTAGGCGATTGGGCGACGGAGCGCACCTACCACTATCTAAGCCATGAGGAAGTGGAGCGATCGCACACGGACTTTCGGGTAGACGCGATTACGCCCAACCTCAAGCAGAAGGTGCTCACCGACAATGAATACGGCGACGTAAACAACCTGGAGGACTTGCCCGGCTTTCGGTTGGGCTTTCACACCGTCTCTGAGCATGGGGAAGAGGTCTCGCAAGAGCTGCGGATGCTGTTTGTACCCAAGCGCCAGGACGGGTCGTGGCTAGAGGGTGACTACCTGCGCGATCGCGCTTATGAGGAGTCGCGCCCGATCATTTCTGAGTTTCGATTTAACAACGAGAACCGCGAACTGTTGATGACCACGCGATATACCCGCGTCGTTTCGGTAGATTCGATTATGCTGGTAAATCCGAAGATGCGGATTCGCCGCATTCTTAACTATCAGCGCCCAGCCGACGGGCAACCGCTCGATACGCTGTCGCTGGTGGGCTTTGGGGTGGAGCAGAAGGTACCCTCACCCTAGCCCTCTCCCTGGGGGAGAGGGGACAAGAGTCCGGCCCCCTTCTCCTTGGGGAGAAGGGTTGGGGATGAGGGTTTTATTTGTGCGATCGCAAAGATTATTTGCAGGCTTTGCGATCGCATGAAATAATAAGAGATTGTGTCTTCGTTTTTTTCTGCACCTGTCTCAGGTTACCTGTCATGGCCAAAGGCGTTCGAATTGTTATTACTCTAGAGTGCACCGAGTGCCGGACCAACCCGGACAAGCGCTCTCCTGGAGTCAATCGGTACACCACTCAAAAGAACCGTCGTAACACGACGGGCCGCATGGAGCTGAACAAGTTCTGCACCCACTGCAACAAGCACACCGTCCACAAAGAAATTAAGTAACCGCAGGAAATTAAGTAAAAGCTAGGATTATGGCCTACTTCCGTCGTCGTGTTTCTCCTATCAAGCCTGATGAACTGATCGACTACAAAGATGTCGATTTGCTGCGTAAGTTCATCACCGAGCGGGGCAAAATTCTTCCCCGCCGCATCACCGGTCTCACTGCTAAACAGCAGCGTGACCTGACTACCGCTATCAAGCGGGCGCGAATTTTGGCTTTGCTTCCCTACGTGAACAGGGAAGGCTAAACTAAGCTGGAAGAGAACAAAAGTGGACTGTTGGGGTGGTTGATAAGGGAACGCTAGTCGAGTTTAGACTCCAGGGGCAGCCCCGCTTGGGAGTCGCTGATCGCCCAGAAGGCAAGAAAAACTGGGTGGTTATTGATGAGCGAGGGCAATCCCACACGCTGCATCCGCGAGAGTTCACCTATGAGGTCAGTGACCCGACCTTTCGCCCCGCCGACATTCCTGCCTTTTTAAAGGAGGCAGAAGCCCATATTGACCCCTCTAGCCTTGAGGTCGCCTGGGAACTGCTTAGTGAAGCCGGTGAGTCAACCGACCCGGCTTCTTTTGCATTGCTGCTATTTTCTGAGCAGCGCCCGCCCCAGCGCTACGCGGCCCATCGGCTGCTCTCAGAGGACAAGATTTACTTTAAGCAGAAGGGCGATCGCTATG
Organism: Trichocoleus sp.; assembly: GCA_036702895.1. Lineage (GTDB taxonomy): Bacteria > Cyanobacteriota > Cyanobacteriia > Phormidesmidales > Phormidesmidaceae > JACVSF01. Next base: position 4,422 of record DATNQE010000204.1, read on the forward strand.
AGCCGCGCCCGTCTTCCCAAGTAGAAGAACTGCTGCATCAAATAGAAAAGCAGGCCCAGCGCCAGCAGGAGTGGGAAACCTTTGTAGCGAAGGTGCGCGGCAAACTCCAGGGAGAATCGATAGAGTGGAGTAAGAGTGATCGGCCCCGCCTAGAGGCAATTGAGAAGCTCGCCACCTTTGGCGATGAGGCCAACCAGCGCACTCTGGCGGTAGAGACGCTGACGGCTTTGGAACAAGAGCCGTCCCAGACAGGTGCTTTTAATCTGCTGGTCAAACTGGGCCTATGGACGCTCCATGAGAACCTGGCGCTACGCCGCAGCCAAATTCCGACGCAGTTTTCAGAGGAGCTCCTGGACGTGGCGCAGCACCAAATCGCTAATCCTCCCCCCGATCGTGACGCTCAGCGCCTAGATCTTACCCACCTCAAGGTCTACACCGTTGACGACGAAAGCACTCGCGAGATTGACGACGGCCTCAGCGGCGAACTGCTGGCCGATGGGCGGCAGCGTCTCTGGATTCACATTGCCGATCCCACCCGCTGGGTGGCTCCTGGGGATGAGCTAGATTTAGAAGCCCGCCGCCGCTGCACGACGGTGTACCTGCCGACGGGCATGATTCCCATGTTCCCGCTGGAGCTAGCAGCCGGACCGATGAGCCTGGTGCAGGGGCAGATCTGCTGCGCCCTCAGCTTTGGCGTGATTTTGGATGCCAGCGGCGAAATTGAGGAATACAGCATTCACCCCTCGCTGATTAAGCCTACCTACCGCCTCACCTACGAAGACGTAGACGAAATGATCGACTTAGGCGTGCAGGCCGAACCGGAGCTGCACGCGCTGGCGCACTGGGCCAAGGTGCGGATGAACTGGCGGGAGACTCAGGGCGCCATCAGCATCCACATGCCAGAGTCCAACATCAAAGTGTCGGAAGCCGAAGACGACATCATTATTGATGTGCTAGACGACTCCACCGCCCGTCAGATGGTGGCTGAAATGATGATTTTGGCTGGGGAAGTCGCAGCTCGCTACGGCCAAGAGCACAACCTGGCAATTCCCTTTCGCAGCCAGCCCCAGCCAGAATTGCCCACCGATGAGGAACTGATGCAGCTGCCCACCGGATGGGTGCGTGACTGCGCCATTCGCCGCTGCATGACTCGCAGTGAAATGGGCATTGTGCCCAGCCGTCACGCCACCCTGGGGTTAGAGAGCTATAGCCAGGTGACTTCCCCCATCCGCCGCTACACGGATCTACTGGCCCACTTTCAGCTCAAGGCTCACCTGCGGGGCGACCCGCTGCCCTTCTCCTCCACCGAAATGACGGAGCTGACTCATGGCGCGAGCAACGCCGCCTATGAGGCTGCTCTGGTGGAGCGCCAGACCAAGCGCTACTGGGCGCTGGAGTATTTGCGGCGGCACCAAGATCAAATCTGGGATGCAATGATGCTGCGCTGGCTGCGAGAGGACGACGGACTAGGCCTGATCATGCTCGAAGATTTGGGTTTGGAGCTAGCCATGCGCTTCAACCGGGATGTGGCTCTGGGCGAACGGCTGCAGGTGCGGGTAAGCCATGCCAATCCCCGACAGGACGTGATTCGCTTTGAAGAAGTGGCCATGGATACTGCCGAGAGCTCGGCAGCCTAGAGTTGCTTTTAGAATTTGGGCGAGGAGTCGGCCGCGACTCTAGCTTGGCCTGCTTCAGACATAGCGCGTTTGCGATCGCGCCTCATCGTCTTGATAAACTCTACTCGGCGAAAGCGCAGCGCTGACCAGTCTTCGTCAACGGCAACCTGCCGCACGCCTTCAAAGCCCAGCTGCCCCAGCACCGCCCAACCCGTATCGCGGTTGAACTCGCAGCGGTAGCGCTTGGAGCTGCCTTTGGGGTAGGCGAACCAGATAACCGCGTCGCCTTGAGCTTTGGGTGCGATCGCATGGGCCAGCGCTTCGACTTCCGCCAATTTAGTTACAAAGGCCAGAGAGAACTCAATGGTTTCGATCGCCCGCGGGTCCCGCTCAACCGTAACGTCTGTTAGCGCCTCTAGCTCCGTATCAAAACTCTCTGGGGCGTTGGCAACTATGATCTGACACTGGTCTTTGAGGTTGAGTTTCTTAAAGAGGGGACTCATATTATCGACGAGGGCAGAATTTAACCTGCCATATGGTAACGACAACCTCTAACCCTAGTTAGGGGAAGAAGAATTTGGCTGGTTGCAAAATGAACTCATGAGCGTTTCTAGTCGGATAGAGGCGCAGTCAACCAGAAACGTTATTCCAGCTAAAACTCTGTTGAGGCCGGTTGGTGAACGTTGTATAAACGCTGAAGTTTGATCGTTTTTCAAAGCAATACGACCACAGCAGCTAACCACGTTCTAGCTAATTTATCGGCAGCGCGTGGCGCATCTGTTTGACTGTGTTATCCGGCATTACTTTGAACCTTCATCGAAATTCTTTCGAATTCGTTTGTCCTAAAGGAGCAACTGACGTGGTTACCACTTTAAACGATGCAAAGCGCCTTGCTATTGGCGAAAAATTAGCTGATATTGCGGCTTTTCAGAAACTGATTATCTCTAACGATCAAAAACTGCTGACCGAGTGCCCCGATCAGGATGTACGTGAGCGCCTCCAGAACATGATGGAGGACGACCAGAAGAACATGGGCGTTCTGGAGACCGTCATCGTTCAGTACGGCATTCAGGCTGAGCCCCACGCCACCACCAAAAAGTTTGTTGAGCAAGCTGAGCAAATGATGTCGGGCAACGAAATGTCCTTCTATCAGAAGCTGGCTCAGCACGAACTGCTCAAGCACGGCCAGGTGATGAGCGGTCTGCTGGTGCACAAAGCAGCTCAAACCGTGGGCGCTGACATCGAAGTTGCTATCACCCCCCTGAACACCGTTAACTTCGAGAACCGGGCTCACCAGGAGCAGCTCAAGGGCATGCTGGAACTGGTTGGCGTGCGCGAACTGACCGGCCAAGATGCTGATCAAGGTCTGTGGGCACGGGTGCAGGATGCGGTTGCCGCCCTCTCCGGCGTGGCTGGCAGCGTTGTCACCCAAAACACCGACAAGCAGGACATGAACATCCAGACCCTGATTCGTCTGGACCACAACAAGACCAACACCATCTTCACCGAGATCGGTGCTACCAAGGATCCTCAGAAGATCCAGGAGTACTTCGGCCAGCTCTACAAGGATCTGCTGACCCACGCTAAGGCGGAAGAGGAAGTGGTTTACCCCCAAGTCCGCTCCTTCTATGGCGATTCTGATACTCAAGAGCTGTACGACGAGCAGGCCGACATGGAAGTTCGCCTGAACCGGATCAAGGCCATGGATCCCAGCAACGTTGATGCTTTCCGCTCGGAAGTGAAGGATCTGATGGACATCGTGGGCGACCACATCCGTCAAGAGGAGAGCACCATGTTTGCTGCTATCGATCGCAACTGCAGCGACCAGCAGAAAGAGCAAATGGCAACCCAGTTCAAACAAGCCAAAGCTCGCATCCAGCAAGAAATTGCTAGCAGCGTAAGCTAATTCCTGCTGTTAGGGCTATGGATGGCGCATACCTATGCGCCCCTACCCAAGGTGGTCTGTAGCCTTTGCTTGAGGAATTAATATCAGGTTAATGTCCTGATTATCTAGAGGGCGGCTCCAATTGGGGCTGCCCTCTACTGTTTGAATGGGGTTTTGCTTACCTTGGAGGGGGTTGGTGGGGTAGTGGGCATGGCCTACCCTACGGGGTTTTTACGGGTTGGCGGGTTTGAAGCCCGGCGAGAACCTGATCGGCGGTTGCGGTCCAGCCGACGATGCCGCCTTGGGCCCGCACCATCTCCAGGGTGGCCTGCTTGAATTCTGGGAAGTAGCTCTCGGTGGCGTCCTCCACTAGCAGGCACTCGTAGCCACGGTCGTTGGCCTCGCGCATGGTGGTCTGGACGCAGACCTCAGTGGTAACGCCCGTAATCAGCAGGTGGCTAATGTTGTGAGTTTTGAGCAGAAATTCCAGGTTGGTGTTGTAAAACGCGCCTTTGCCAGGCTTGGGAATGACAGTTTCTCCAGGCAGGGGTGCCAGTTCGGGGATGATACCGTTGCCCGGCTCACCCAGCACCAGAATGCGGCCCATCGGTCCGGGGTCGCCAATTTTTAAGGTACCTTCGCCGCGATCGCGCTTTGAGGGTGGGCAGTCTGACAGGTCACTCTGGTGCCCCTCCACTGTTTGAAAAATAGGCAGCCCCATCTCCCGAAACGCCTGCTGCAAGCGCTTCACGGCAGGCACGATGGCCTGCAGTCGGCTGACATCGTTGCCCAGCGCATCACCAAAACCGCCGGGTTCGAGAAAATCCCGCTGCATGTCAATGATCAGCAGAGCAATGCCTGCGTTCGGCGGTAGGGAAAAATCGTAGGGTTGAGCGGAGATGACGTTCATGCAAATAGACCCTTACTGGTGGTTTGAAGCCGTAGAAGCGACGGTGCTCAGCATTCGAGCCGAACAATAAAGCTGTCACTGGGCATTCAACAGGTGCTAAGTGCCCCATACACGCCTTGCCGCGCAATTAATGCCCAGCCATTTTCTGACCAATCACTTTAATGTCCACACTCTCGATTGGGCTTTCGTAGGCAAACTCCCCTTCGCTAATAACGATTAGCCTGTCAGCTAGGGCCAAGAGTTCATCCAGGTCTTCGCTCACCAGCAGCACGGCAACGCCCCGGTTACGAGCCTCGACAATCGAGCTGTGGATGAAGTCTACTGCCTTGAAATCGAGCCCAAAGCAGGGGTTAGCCGCGATCAGCAGCCGCACCGAGTCGGAGGAAAGTTCACGGGCCAGGACGGTGCGCTGCACGTTCCCGCCCGACAGGTTACCTACTGGGGTTTCGGGGTTGGGCGTTTTGACGGAGAATTGGGTGATTAGCCCCTGGGCGGCACTGCGGATCGCTTTGAGCATAAGCCACAGGTTCCACTTGGCCTGGGGCGGCTTATCAAACGTGCGCAGGGCCATGTTTTCAGCCACTGACATGGTAGGCACACAGGCATTTTTCAGCGGTTCCTCCGGCAGAGCATACACGCCATGACGGTACATTTCGGCGCGGGTAGCGCGGTAGGGGGTGCCGTTGACCAAAATGGTGCCGGAGGTGGGCGGGCGCTGTCCAGCCAATACTTCAACTAGCTCGCGCTGGCCGTTGCCAGAGACTCCGGCGATGCCGACGATTTCTCCCGAGTGAACGGTCAGGTTGAGGCCGTGGAGAGCAGGCAGGCCGTTGTCCTTGTCTGCGTGGAGATGGTTGACTTCCAGAAAGGGGCGCTTGTCTGCGATCGCAACCTTAGCCACTTCCTTGGCCTTGCGCTCCTCACCCAGCATCATGCGGGCCATGTCTTCGATCGTGAGGTCTTTGACGTGGCCGTGGCCTGCCAGCTTGCCCTTGCGCAGAATGGTGACTTCGTCGGTAAAGGCAGTGACTTCGCGGAATTTGTGGGTGATTAGCAGCACGCTCAGGTGCCCGGCGGTGACTTCCTTACGGATCAGGCCCAAGACCTCGTCAGCTTCGTCGGGGGTGAGGACGGAGGTAGGCTCGTCCAGAATGAGAATGCGGCTCTTGAGGTAGAGTTGCTTGAGGATTTCGAGCTTTTGCTTTTGGCCGGCGGCGAGCTGGGCAATGGGCGTATCGAGA
>DATNQE010000219.1:0-3014 GCA_036702895.1 Trichocoleus sp.
TCACTCAAGTTCCATCGTGAGCGCTCTTCTTTCGTAATCCATCTGCCGGGTCCGCCGCTGCGCTGATCCACAATCACCTGGCGCAGCTGCTCCATTTGGTCAGAGGTCATGGCAGGGAGCATTTTCTCAGCGGTTTTGAGGGCAGAAAACTGCTCAAAGGCCGAGCGCGGCTGGGAAATTGCATCGACTACGAGGCTAAAACACTCCGGATATGGATGCCGATGGAGCATTTCCAAAGAGGCTATCCGCAGTCCTTCACTTCCCTGGCTGAACAGCCGCCAGATTTCACTTGGGCTGTAGTGCGCCTCTGCAGCCATAGAACGAATGCGAGCAGCAATCTCCCGCAGGCGAAATGTGCGATCGCTACCAGAGGGCATTACCCGTCGCACCTCTTCGTATTCACGGGCCAGACTTTGCAGACGGTTGCGGGCGTCCATCTCTCCACTGACCGCAAAGGCGCCCCACTCCTGCTCTGCCTCCTGGCGAATGGCCGCCACCTGCGCCTGCTCCGCTTTATCGAGGGTTGGCTCCACCGAATCTAGAGTGGCAATCAGCTTGGGCAGCAGGCTGATCAGCCCTGGCGTATTGGCTTCGCCTGCTCCAGTTTTGATGCCGCCCCCCGAAACCGCCAAAATCCGCAGCAGCACCGGCAGCCAGATCAAGCCAAACATCACCGCCGTAATCGGCTTAATGCCAAAGGCAAACGACCAGCCCTCCTGACCTGAGTAGCCCACGTCTATCATGCTCAGCAGCAGCACCGACCCGGCTGCCAGTAACCACGGGCGCGGCAGCGGCAGCAGCAGCTCCAGCACAGAGTTAAGCTGGTCCAGGGGCAGTTCAGCGCCACGGCGAGACTGTTTCATTTATTCGCTCAAAAAATTGCTGTGTGATCTCCCAATACTAGGGAGAAAACCTGCATTCCTACTGATTTTTTTCGTTACCCTTATGGCGGTTAGTTCGGTGTGGCGAGGTGTGAAATGAAACATCTAACGGTGGTGCTAGTTTTGGCAGCCGGAATTTGGGTAGGCGGCCAGGCTCCTGGTCAAACAGACGGCATGCCGCCCGGTAGCGCTCAGCCCCAGCCCGCTAGCGCTCCGGCAACTCCCCAAGCTAACCCAGCTTCAACAGCGCCTGCTCGGCCTGCCGAACCCGATGCCTTCACCCGCGCTATGCAGCTTGGCTACGCCTATGCTGCCCGAGGAGACCTTCAGACCGCTCTGATTAACTTTCGCCGCGCCCTGGCGCTGCGGCCTACCAACCCTCTTGCCCAAGAGGCCGTCCGCAATATGGAGTTTTATATTGCTGAGCAGCGCGAGGCCGTTCGGCGGGGCGAAATTGCAGCGCTGCAGTCCCGCTTGAATACTGCTGTAGCTCAGCGTGACTGGGCCTGCGCTGCCGCCACCGTAGATCAGCTCACGACCTATTTCCCAGCAGATTCTCTAGATCGGGCGCGCCTGGTCGCCTACCGAGGAGAACTAACAGGGTTCCTCAATGAGCGCACTGATATCGAAACTTGGTCAACGGTCTGCCCAGGCGTGTAGTAGAAGATGTTTGAGCAGTACGGATTTTGAGGCGACGGATTTGAGGTGACGGATTTGAGGTGACGGGCGAAGCATTCAGCAAAAGTATTCAGTAAAAGAACACTGCTGAAACCCTGCAGAGGGGTTGGCAACCGGGCGATGCATTCGAAGGCCAAATTCTGGCACCCTAGAGAAGGCCCTACCCTGGAGCTAGACGCCCAGGAAGCTCCCTTACCAATCCCCTTATAAAAATGAGGCCATGACAGAGCAGCCTTTTCGCCCAACTCATCTGCGTCAGACTGCTTTGGTTGCAGGGTTAGCGCTAGGGGCTGCGGGGCTCGCCTTTACCTCGGAGCACTGGGCTTGGATGGTTCTTAGCATGGCGCTGCTGCTGCTGCTCTCTAAAGGACTGCGCCGCCCCAAACATCCTGGCTAGTCTTTAGATTGCTACATTCGTCTGAACTGACTATCTATTTCCCCATTTTCCCTCGCGGCGGACGATCCTAACGAACTACCTCTGCAATCTCGGCCCTGGGCCTTTTAGAATGGGATACCTAGAAGGAATGCAGAGTTTGGGGATCAAGCTATGACCTATCGAGGATGGACCGCTGCAGGATTTGCGATCGCATCGCTGCTGTTGGCCCTACCGGGAGAGGCCGCTAACTACCGCGACTTGAGACGGCTGGCTCGCTCTGGCGACTGTCCTGGCTGCGACTTAAACCAGGCAAGTCTGCGGGGAGCAAACTTGAACAGCAAAAACCTCAGCGGCGCCAATCTCAACCAGGCACAGCTGTTTGGAGCCATCCTGAGCCAGAGCGATTTGAGCGCGGCCAACCTGGGAGGCGCCTTTTTAAGTGGCGCTGACCTCAGCGGCGCCAACTTAGCCAGTGCAGATTTGTCTCGCGCCTACCTCAGCCAAACAAACCTCACGGGCGCTAACCTCACGGGCGCTAACCTGCGAGGCGCTATGCTCAGCGGCGCTGACCTCAGCGGTGCTAATTTGACCAGCGCCGACCTTCGCTTTGCCATTCTCAATACCACTCGGTTTTGCAACACGACCATGCCGGATGGGGCGGTGAATAATAGCGGCTGTTGATAAAACTGGGGAGCAGGGGCAAGGTGTGGGAAGGTGCAAGGTACAAGGTGCAGGACACCAGTGCAAAGTCTCCTTGAACCCTATACCCTATACCCTGTACCTTCTGCATCCCCAAGGAAATACCTTTGCAATCTGGCGAACTCGGAGCTACGGATGATTTAGCAGCGGGGGGGGCCAGGGCGGGGTATACGCTGCCGGTGTTTGCCTGTGCGGGTGCGATCGCAGCTCTGCGCTACTTGATCAACTCCGCCGATTCTCCCCAGCGCGTCACCGTCAACCTGGTTGAACCTGCTGCTAGTGCTGAAATTGCCCTTGAGCAGCTAGCCCCCTTGCCGGATGGGTCCGTGCTGGCGATTAGCCGCAGCGACCCCGGCAGCAACCTGGATCTGACTCGCCAT
>DATNQE010000237.1:0-3211 GCA_036702895.1 Trichocoleus sp.
AGGGAGAGCTATACGCCCAGGCTCAGAAGGCACTGGATCAGCTACGCCCCATCGCTGCCAAATACCAAACTACTTTGGGCAACCTGGCGTTAGCCTGGCTCATGGCCCAGCCCCAAACCTGCCCTATTGTCGGTGCCCGCAATGCCCAGCAGGCTAAGGAGAACGCGCAGGCAGCAGCGGTTGAGCTGTCAGAAGCGGACTTAGCCGAGATGGATACCATTAGCCGCAGCGTCACCCAACACCTGGATGCCGACCCAATTATGTGGAATTTTGCTGCCTAGAGAGGACTTAATTGAACCTCTTTAGAGTCGGCAGAAGGTTCAAATTGAGCCCTGAACAGCCGAAGGATTGGTTTAACGACAGCCGTGGCTATCTCTATAGCAACCGTTAGGACGGTTGGGGTAAGGGGGAGTGGGGGCGCAGCCCCCAGCCAGGAGTTTTACCCCTGCGCCCCGTCCTAACTCTCCCTTCAATTGCTATAGGTGAGGCCAAGCACACTCCATCTAACGATCCTTCTGATTGGAGAGCATTTTTCAGCGGGAAAATATCACCGAATTACTTCGCTGTGAAGAAGGGCTAGGAGCATTGAAACGCTGGGCTATAAGTTGACGGCTTGGCTGCACCTAGCTACTTGCACAGGCTACTTGCAAACCAGAGAGTCGAAGACGCCTCTAGCCATCGAGTCAGCCGTGTCTCCGTTCGCAACTATCCAGGCAAAGCGCTCGGACCCCTCATGCTCTACCACAGCTAAATAACTGACTGCTTGGGTAGTTTCGGTTCCTTCAAATGTGCCCTCAGCAATCCGCACAGATACGCTTTGCCCGCAAAGAGGCAACGTTTCTGTGCGCTCGACCTGGAGCTGGTAGCCGCCATCCTGAGCCATTTCCTGTTGAAAGGACTCAATAAAAGAGGTTTGAGCGTTTTCATCTCTTAGGTAGTTAGGCAGCTGACCCATCGTCAGCAGCACTCCCGGCGGCTCCTGGGTATCGGCTACCTGAGTAAGCTCAATGCCCATGATGTTCATGTTGAGCAAGCCTCGGCTCTCGCCAGGAATCTCGTAGTCAAAGAGCTCTTGAGCCTTGCCTTCCACAGCCTGCGGGTCCATCGAGAAGTTAAGCGCGCGGCTGGCGAAATATGCGATCGCAGCCGTCAGCAGCACCGACAGCCCCAGGCAGCCGCCGCAGCCGATGGCGACCCACTTCCAGGGGGTCCCACTTTTAGGCTTATTCGGTTGGGCGGGTTCAAAGTCCTGCATGACTGCTGCGATCTGTGCGATCGCTCACCAAAAGACTCCTCAATTCTGAGCTATTGGCTGAATTTGAAGGCCAAACATTTCAAAACATTCATTGCAAAACATTCATTGGCCCTAGCGGTTTAACAACTGGCCCAACCAAGACAGTTTTGAGCAGAAATTCATTAAGGTAAGCGAGCTGGCTGAAGGAGGAACGGCTGCCAAATATTGTTACCAAACGCTACTTTTGGGATCTGTCGGATATCCCCCCTTTCAAGCCTTGATGTCCTACGCTTGCAGGCCCTAGCGCCTCTAAATCGGTTTGTTACACTGGGGGAATCTGTTTGAACCACCCTTTCTGGCGTAAGACCTGGCATGACGGTTGCAACATTGCCCCTCAAACTCCTCCGCACCCAAGAAATTCCCAATCTGCAGTACAGCGCTACCCGCGAACGCTTCGATGCTTCCTGGGAAGGACCTCTCTCCACTTTGCTGGGCCTTGGCCGGGCAGCGGGCGCTGACTTCGTTGAATTCTTTCTAGAGCGCAATAACTACATTAGCTGCCTCGCTGAGGACGATGCCATTACCAGCATTTCTCCCCGCTTGGTAACGGGAGCTGGGGTGCGCGTCTTTCGGGGCAAGGCTGATTGCTACGTCAGCACCAACGACCTCACCTTCAACGGCCTGAAGGCAGCTCTAGAAAAGGGCCTGTCGATTATGGGCCTCACCCTGCCTGGCCCTACCGCCCACATACCCGAAATTAACCTGGAACTGCTGCGGGACTACGCGACCGCCAAGGGCAAAGAAGCCTGGCTGACGGCTTGCAGCTCTATGCAGGAAATGGGCGATGTCCTTCTGGCCGCAAACGGTGCTCTGTCGAAGAAAGCTAGCCATGTGCAGGCTCGCCGGGCCGCCTACTTTAGAGACTGGCAGGAAGTGCTGGTTGCCGCCAGCGACGGTACCTTTGCTCGCGACATTCGGCTGACCCAGTCGGTGGGCTACAACCTGCTCTGCGCTGACGGTGAGCACCGCGCTTCCATTGGGCAGCGGGCAGGCAACACCAGCGATCCTGGCTTTTTGCGCACTTGGGACTACGAAACCGAGGCCGCAAACGTTTCCGAGTCGGCAGGGAAAATGCTGTATGCCGACTACGTTGAGTCGGGCTCGTACCCCATCATCATGGCCAACCACTTTGGCGGCGTGATTTTCCATGAAGCCTGTGGTCACCTGCTAGAGACCACTCAGATCGAGCGGGGCACCACGCCCTTCATGGACAAGAAGGGTGAAAAAATTGCCCATGAGAGCTTAACTGCTTGGGACGAGGGGCTGTCCCAAGACGAGTTTGGCACCATCGACATGGACGACGAGGGTATGCCCGCTCAGCGCACCCTGCTGATCGAAAACGGCGTGCTCAAGAACTTCCTATCGGACCGGGCCGGCTCTATGCGCACTGGGCATCCCCGCACGGGCAGCGGTCGTCGCCAGAGCTACACTTACGCTGCGGCTTCCCGCATGCGTAATACCTACATTGCCCCCGGCGATTACTCCCTAGATGAGCTGTTTGCTTCGGTAGAAAAAGGCATTTACTGCAAGAAGATGGGCGGCGGCAGCGTTGGCGCCACGGGCCAATTTAACTTTGCAGTCGATGAGGCGTACTTGATTGAGAACGGCAAAATTACCAAGCCGCTCAAGGGCGCCACGCTGATCGGTGAGGCTAAGGAAATCATGCAAAAGATTTCCATGTGCTCCAATGACCTGGGACTGGCTGCGGGCTTCTGCGGCTCGGTCAGCGGCAGCATTTACGTGACGGTAGGTCAGCCGCATTTGAAGGTAGACTCCATCACCGTAGGCGGGCGTTAAATATCTGCAAGGGTGGGCTTTGCCTACCCTACGCCCTCCAACCCTGCTGCATTTCCCTGGGCTTTTGGTGGGTCGCTCTACACCTCTGGAAACTAGCAGCTTTGCAGTCTGCATCAAGCT
>DATNQE010000242.1:0-3957 GCA_036702895.1 Trichocoleus sp.
CATGCGGCTCTTCAACGAGCTTCCCGAGATGCCCTTAGGTAAAAACCCCTCCCGACGCTCTCCTCTCTCCTCCCTTTCTAAGGCAGAGGGCAAAGGGCAAAGGGCAGAAGGTAATCCTTCGCCTCCCGACGCTCTCCTCCCAACTTCCTCCCCAGCTATGTTTTGTGCCGGGTGCGGTTCCAAGGTGGGCAGTCAGGCGCTAGAGCGGGCGCTGCGGCGAGTCAAGGCCGAATTCCCAACTTCAGCTGACTGGCCTCATGCAGCTGAGGTTCTCTTAGGGCTGGACTCGCCTGATGATGCGGCGGTGGTGGTAGTACCTGCGGGGAAAGCCATGGTGCATACAGTGGACTACTTTCGGGCAATGCTTGACGATCCTTTTGTGTTTGCCCAGATTTGTGTAAACCACTGCCTGAGCGACCTATACACGATGGGAGCGGATCCCCAAAGCGCTCTGGCCCTGGCGGTTGTCCCTTACGCCACCGCCGCCAAGCAGGAGGAGACTCTGTACCACCTGCTCTCGGGCGTTCAGAAAGCGTTGGGCATGGCGCAAATCCCGCTGGTGGGAGGACACACCACAGAAGGGGCTGAGCTGGCCTTAGGCCTTTCCTGCAACGGGCTAACCGACCCAGACAGGCTGATGCGAAAAGGGGGTATGCAGCCGGGAGACCAGCTTATCTTGACCAAGCCGTTGGGAACGGGCACCCTGTTTGCCGCCGATATGCGAAAGCAGGCTAAAGGCCGCTGGGTAGAAGCCGCTGTGCGCCAAATGCTGCACTCCAATCGAGAAGCGGCCCAGTGTTTCCAAGCTCACAGCGCAACAGCCTGCACGGATGTCACCGGGTTTGGCCTGCTGGGGCATCTGCTGGAAATGGTGCAGGCGTCGCGGGTAAATGTTGAGCTAGATTTAACCGCTTTGCCAGTGCTAGAAGGCGCCCGAGACACCTTGGCGAGGGGTATTGTCAGCTCTCTCCAGGCCCAGAATGAGCAAGTAGCAGCCGCCGTTCAGACTGCTGAGGGGCACTCACAGCACCGGGATTACCCTCTACTGTTTGACCCGCAGACCGCTGGCGGGCTCCTGGCGTCGGTTCCGGCCGCTGTCGCTGCCGATTGCCTCTGCGCCCTGCACGAAGCTGGATATACTGACAGCGTTCTTCTAGGCGAGGTTGCTCCTCTGGAGAATCCCTCTCAGCCTATTAAGATCAAGAAGTGGTAGGGTTGCTGCTCAAGATTTTGCACTGGCGTAGCGATTACGCCTTGATCAGCGCAATTCTCTTAAGCCCAGGGTGACCTGGTGACCTTATAGAGTGACGGTTTGCCCGCTAAGCTCTTCTGCTGAAAACGCTTCTACCGGCCTTTCTCCTGTTTTTTCTGCCCGTGACCCAATCTGTTGCTATCGAAGCCTTTCTCACTGCCCCCGGCCCTATTCTCGACGTTCGCAGCCCGGGAGAGTTTGAGCAGGGTCATATCCCTGGTGCCGTCAGTTTTCCGCTGTTTAGCAACGAGGAGCGGGCTGAGGTGGGAACGTGCTACAAGCACCAGGGCCGAGAGGCGGCTGTAGAGCTAGGGTTTGCGATCGCAGGCCCTAAACTCGCCCCCTTTCTTCGCCAGGCCAAGGAGCTTGCTCCGGGCAAACAGATTCGCGTTCACTGCTGGCGTGGCGGCATGCGCAGCGGCAGCATGGGCTGGCTGCTGGAGATGGGGGGGCTTCAGGTGGCGACGCTAGAAGGCGGCTATAAAGCCTTTCGTCGCTGGGTGCGAGAGACCGTGGCAAGGCCCAAACCCATCGTGGTGCTAGGGGGCATGACGGGTACCGACAAAACGTCGATTTTGCTGGCGATGGCAGCGCAGGGCGCGCAGGTCTTGGATCTGGAGGGACTTGCCAACCATCGCGGCAGCAGCTACGGCGGTCTAGAGATGCCGCCCCAGCCGTCGACCGAGCATTTCGAGAATTTGCTGGCGCTGCAGTGGGCAACTTTTGATCCGATCCAACCTATCTGGGTCGAGGCCGAAAGCCGCCGCATCGGGACCTGCCGCATCCCCGATGAGCTGTTTTTGCAAATGGAGGCAGCTCTGACGCTGGAGGTCGTGCGCCCAGTTGCTGAACGGGTAGAGCTGCTAGCTAAGCTCTACGGTCAGGCCGAATTAGAAACTCTAGTAGCTGCTACAGAGCGCATTCGCAAGCGGCTAGGCGGGCAGCGCACCCAGGAGGCAGTAGAGTTCATCCGCCAAGGGGACCTGAAGCCTGCGATCGCAATTGTCCTGGAATACTATGACCGGACCTACCGCTACGATTTAGATCGTCGTCAAAAGAAAATTCCCCAGGTGGACATTACCGGTCTTTCTCCCCACGAAGGGGCCCACCTAATTCAGCAAACGGCTCTGCAGCTGTTAACAGAAACTAATTCTTTGGCCATTGAAGCATCGCTAGTTGGGCCAACAGCATAGGCTTAATCATCTAGATCTATCTTTAGTAGTATGCATTTGAGATTTTGTCTCTGAAAGAGCAAAAAAGGTGCGCGCGCAGGTGAAAGCCAGCGCCTGTAATGATCCCCGGGAATGAGAGAGTGTTCCTTATATCTTTAGTTACAGTCACTCTCACCGTTTGTTAGAGTTGGGTCGCTTTCAGGTTCTAACTGAGGGTTAGTTCAAGCCCTGGAGTGAAACGGTTAATGTTGTGCCATGACTGACCGATGCAGCTAATCACCTTCTAATCAAAAACACTCGATTAGGAACCCGTCTTAGAAGCACGCTCAGTCATTTGAAGAACCCAACATTAATAAATTCACAAGGGTCAAGAACTATGCAACGCAAACTGTTCGCTCTAGTCGGCACTAGCGCCCTCGCGCTTGGCCTAGCTATCCTGCCTGCTTCTGCTCAAACTGATACTGGCGCTGGCACCGGTACTGGCACCGGCACTGGCACCGGCACTGGCACCGTAGATGCTGCCCCCACCACCACTGCACCGGCCGACAGCACCTTTGAAAACACCAACACCGCCACCGAAGGCGATCGCGACTTTGACTGGGGCTGGCTGGGTCTGCTAGGCCTGCTTGGTCTAGCCGGTCTGAAGCGCAACCACGACGAGCCGACCACTCGCTACCGCGACCCCAACGAAGTGCCCTCTAGCACCACCACCCGCTACTAAAACAGCGTCGTCTGAAGCTTTCTTGGGCGGATTGTTGAGCACGTAAGGGGACAGCCCTTTGAACGTCACAGACGCTTCCGTCTGTCCAATCCGCCCTTCTGAAGCACAGTGCCCGCCGCAATCGGATAGCGGTATTCGGATCAACTGCGGTAAGGGTTTCAAGATTTGAAATTCCTCAAGAGAAGTAACGAAAATGAAGCTACTAAATTTCTCTAAAACTGTCCTTGGAACAGGTCTGTTGGCATTGAGCCTGTCTACATTACCTGTTACCCTCCCTGCTGCTGCACAGTCTGAAGCCAATAACCCAACAATCGACTCCACCCCCTTCCAGGAATCAACCAATGATTTCAACAACTTCGGTTGGTTGGGTCTGATTGGACTAGTGGGCCTAGCGAACCTGTTCCGCAAACCCAAAACTCGTCACAACGAGACCTACACTGCGCCTGATGCAACGGTATCTCGCACCACCTACCGCGATCAGTAGGTTCCATAGCTGTCGCCACTCTTCTTGGAAGACTTGGCAAGGGAATTTGACTGAGTGAGGTGCTAAGCTTTGCCTTTAGTCAAGGATTTTCCCTTCCCCAGATACCTCTTTTGAAGTGAGTGGCTCCAGCGCTAGAACGTACGATAAAAGAACAGACTGGGATACCTCTCAGGCTGTTCTTTTGTTTATTTAACGAGATGCAAGTCAGCAGAATTAGAAGTCGAAATAGATGTACGGTAGCGTCTCTGCGGGAGCTAGCAGCCAGGCCAAAAAGCAAAAAATAGGCAGCAGCAGCAGCTTGACCGGCCAGCTCAGCTCTACCTTGAGC
>DATNQE010000245.1:0-2008 GCA_036702895.1 Trichocoleus sp.
GGTATTGGCGTGATGTTTCAGGCCTTGCAGTGGGACACGAACTGGTTGACCTCTGGTTTAGGGGCTCACCTCACCTGGGTATTGCCCATCGCCTTTTTGATCATGCTGGGGGTCTTTAACCGCTTTAACCCCTCCTATGAGGAGGCGTCGCGCGATTTGGGGGCGGATGATGTCAAGACGTTTTGGGGTATTGTGTTGCCGTTAATTGCGCCTAGCTTAATCGGGGTGGGGCTGCTGACGTTTACCCTGTCGTATGACGAATTCACCCGCACGTCCCTGATCTCGGGGCAGTACAACACGCTGCCGCTGGAGATTTTCGGCATGACCACCAACGTGACATCGCCCGCGCTGTATGCGCTGGGAACCCTGACGACGCTGTTTTCGTTTTCGATGATTGCGATCGCATTTGTCTCCTATACCCTGGTCTCCCGCCGCCAGCGCCAGTAGGTTAAAGCTTGAAAGCTGGGACAATAGAGCTGACCTAATTCCCGGCAACTCCGCGCGCTATGGCTTCTCAGTGGGAACGACTGCTCAAAAACGCAGGCACCTGGATCGGCTCTTTCACTCAGCTCTCGCCCACCGGGGCGGAACTGGCCGATGCCCCCAGCGAGACGATTCTCAATCCTCAGGAGCAGGGTCAGCTGATGCGGCAGGAGGTGCGCCGCTTCCCGCCCGATGCCCCCGTGCAGGAAACGGTGCTGGAGTACCGTTCTCTAGGCAAAGGCGTTCTCTTTTGCGAGAGCGGTGCCTTTTCCCAGGGCTCAATTCAGTGGGGCCCCTTTGGCGATTTTGGCGCTGAGCTGGGACTAATTGCGGGCAATGAACGCCTGCGGCTGGTGCAGCTTTTTAAGGGGGAACGCACCCTCAGCAGCATCACCCTGATCCGGGAGCACCTTCAGGGCAGCACCCCGCAGAAGCGGCCTGCCCTCAACACTGACCAGCTCGTCGGCACCTGGCAGGGCGAGGCCGAAACGGTGTTTCCCGATCTGCAGCCAGCGCAGCGCTACGAGACTCGGCTGGAGATTCAGAGCATTGCGGCTGACCAAATTCAGCAGACTTTGACTTTTGGCAGCGCTCCGCCGATTCAGTCTACAGGGCGCATTGAGCAAAACACGCTGCGCTTCGACCAGGGCGCTCAACCCGTGACGGTGCTGATGCTGCCGGGAGGTGCTTCCGCTACATTCCCGACCTCGATTGTGTCGGGCCAGCCCCTATTTCTAGAGGCTGGCTGGCTGATTCAACCCGACTGGCGGCAGCGGCTGATTCGCACCTACAGCGCCCACGGGAGCTGGGTGAGTTTGACTTTGGTGAACGAGCGCAAGGTGGCCTAGGCCCTGGAGCGGTTACCTTACCCCAGCAGTTCCCCGGTCTCTTGCAGCACGTGCAGCCTGTGGTACAGTCCGCCCTGCTGCAACAGCTCATCGTGGCTACCCACTTCGATAATCCGGCCCTGATCCAGCACCACAATCTTGTCAGCCTCGCGCACCGTACTCAAACGGTGGGCAATGATCAATGTCGTGCGGGTGCCCAAAATCGATCGCATGGCAAGCTGAATTGAGCGCTCCGACTCGTAGTCGAGGCTGGAAGTCGCCTCGTCAAACACCAGCACGTCCGGGTTGACCAGCAGGGCGCGGGCAATGCCTAGCCGCTGCCGCTGACCGCCCGAGAGCCGTAGACCCCGCTCACCGACGATGGTGTAGTAGCCCTTGGGCAGGCGCGGGGCGAACTCATCGACCCGTGCGATCGCACAGGCTGACTCAATTTCTTTCTGAGTCGCCTGTGGGTTACCGTAGACCAGGTTCTCCAGCAGCGTGCCGTTAAACACGTCTACCTCCTGGTGAACGATGGCCAGGCGCTGACGGTAGCCCGTGATATCCAGGCGGCGAGTGTCTTCGCCATCGATCAAAATTCGGCCAGACTGAGGGTCAAAGTAGCGAAACAGCAGTTTCACCAGGGTTGACTTACCCGAACCGGAGCGGCCTACCAGCGCTACCGTCTGGCGCGGCTC
>DATNQE010000251.1:0-3532 GCA_036702895.1 Trichocoleus sp.
GTGCCCGACTTCTCCATAGCAATGCCCAGGGGAATAAGCCCCGCTAGCAGAAAGATGATGTCCCACCGTACCGCGCCATAGATTTCGCCTGGGCGCAGGCAGCCGGTTATGATCATCAGCACCACGCCCACCAGGGAAGAAACCAAAATCGGCAGCCAGTCGAATGCAGCAGCAATGACGACCACCGCCAGGATTACTAAAGCGACCCAAGCTTTGTCCGTGCGGAGCGTCTCGGCATCGCGCTGCTCGAGCACCAACAGCTCGCGGGTAGTCTGCAGGCCCAAAATACTGTCTCTAGGCCCTTGTACCAGCAGCAGATCGCCAAACCGCAAAGGCACCCGGCCCATGCGCTCTCGAATTAGCTCCTGCCCCCGTCGAATGGCCAGCACAGTGGCGTTGTAGCGCTGCCGAAACCGCAGCTCCTTTAGCGTGGAACCACTGAGCCGCGAGTTCGACAGAATCATTACCTCAGCGATTTGCTCTTCCTCGGAGCTAAGCTCCGACTCCAGGGTGTCAGTCTGCAGGTGCCGATCAGAGACCAAATCCAACCCTCGCTGACTGCGAATCTGGATCAAATCTTCCCGCGTGCCCCGCACTAAAAGAATGTCGCCAGCGGTGAGCACCTTGTCGGCTAGCGGCGGTGGGAAGTGGGCGCCTTGGCGAAACAGCTCCAGCACATCAATGTCGTATCGACGCTGCAGCCCGCTCGCCCGCAGAGTTTGGCCGATCAAGTTCGAGTCGGGCGTGATGATCAGCTCCGTCACATAGTCATCCAGCCCGTAATCCTGGCTCAGAGACTGACTGGTGGAAGGCTTGCGGTTGGGCAACAGCTTGGGAGCGACCAGCGCCAAATACAGCAGCCCCACTAGAAACGTAATAATCCCCAGGGTCGTAAATTGAAACAGGGTGAACTCACCGTAGCCCAACTGCTTAGAGATGCCGCTAGCCAGCACATTGGTAGAGGTGCCAATGACCGTAATCATCCCCCCCAGCACGGTGGCGTAAGACAGCGGAATCAGCAGTTTTGAGGGCGAGATGCGCTGTTTTTTGCACCAGTCCTCGACAATGGGCAGAAATACTGCTACGACCGCTGTGTTGTTGATGAAAGCGGTGATAGGGCCGACAATAGCTCCCATTACCAAAATCTGGCGGCTAGGGTCTTTGCCACCGTAGTTAATTAAAAAGTCCCGCGCCACCTGCAAGATCCCAGTGCGGGCGATGCCCGTACTGAGAATAAACATACACATGACAGTAATCGTGGCCGAATTACTAAAGCCTGAGATGCCCTCTTCTGGAGTAACCAGACCCAACAAAATCAGCACAATCGCCACGATTAGAGCGGTGATGTCGATAGGGAACCACTCCACCACAAAGGCAACCAAGGCCAGCCCCACCACCAACAGCGTCAGGAAAATCGGATTAATCAGCTCAGTCATGGGCAGTTGTTGAAGAAGGTGAGGTAGCGGCAAACGTATCTCGTCTAGGGGACTTAACTCAGGAGGATGAGGCCAAACCCTAATAACGAGACAAACACAGGCCGGTGGTCAATAAGCAGTTGTGGAAGCTTTTTAGAAGCAGTTGAATCCACTCTAGGGGCCATCTAAAGTTCGTTCATTTTCGGCCAGACTCTCAATTTACATTGAATCTAGTTAAATTCCTCAGCATACAGAATCGTAGAAAAATCCGGTCGTAGATGTATTTTCATACTCCAACGACCGGATTTTTAGATGGGTTGATTGGCCCAAGACAGCGGGTGCACCAGCCGAAGGGATTAGTTTTGCATAAACCCAGGAAAGTTCTGCAGCAGGTTTTGAATAACGGTTGGGGAGCGCCACAGCAGATAGCCAATCACCCCGAAAAATGCCGTGATCAGTCCCGTTAGACCGTAGCTAACGCAGAGCAGCAGGCCGTCCTCCTCTAAAGTGGCCACGACAAAGGCCAAAATGCCCACTGTCGGGATGGGGTTGGTCATGGGCACCGGGCTCATTAAGAGCAGCGCTAGCCAGCTAATACAGAGGCCATTGATGCGCCAAACTTGAGGGTGTTGGGTGATGTGGGACCAGCGAGGGCGGGCAATGCGCCCCAGCCAGCGACTGAGCCGCTTGAGCGGGTTGAGCATTTGCTGAGCTAGCTTCTGGGGAAACTGAAACCGGGCTAGCCTGTCAGGTAGCCAGGGAGAGCGGCGGCCCAGCGCCATCTGCAGGGACAGCAGCAGCGAGCCGCCTCCCAAAACTGTGGTAAACCCGGGCGGCAAAGGCAGCAAAAAGGGCAGCACTAGCAGACCAATCATCAGCGAGAAGCCTCGCTCTTCGGTTTCGACCAGAATCTCAGACAGGGTTAGACGTTGGGTGATGAGCTTTTCGAGTAGTCGTTTAAGCTCTTCTGCAAACCGACTTGGCGATGAGGTCTCTACCGCTTGGGGCTCCGTTTCTGGCGGTTCCATAGCATTATGAATAGTTTTTCAAGTTCGATCCAGACAAACATCAAGGCGCTAAAGCCGAAGCAGATAGCCAGCTCAAGAGGCGATAGCGGGTAGAGCCCAAAGAACGCTTGCAGCGGTGGCACGTAGATCAACAGCAGCTGCAGGACAGTCGTCAGCAGCACAGCACCCAGCACGTAGGGGTTGGAGAAGGGATTAAGCCGTATGGTCAGCTGCGTATCAGAACGAACCGCTAGGGCGTGGCCCATTTGTGCCAGACAGAGGGTCGTGAACACCATGGTTTTCCAGGTTTCGGGAGCCCTAGGATAGCCCTCGGCGTGGGTGTGGGAGTAGGCCCAGGCCATTAGGGCAATCGTCAAAATGGCCAGCACTATCCCTATTCGGACCATGTAGGAGCCTAGCCCTCTAGCAAAAATGCTCTCTCGGGGATTGTGGGGCGGGCGCTGCATCAGGTTAGGTTCTGCTGGCTCCATCGCCAGGGCCAGCGCCGGCAGGCCGTCTGTTACCAGGTTCATCCAGAGAATCTGAAGTGGGGAGAGGGGAACGCCCCCTAGCCCCAGCAGAGGAGCAGCACCGATAGTCAGCACCTCACCGATGTTGCTGCCCAGAATGTATTTGATGAAGCGGCGAATGTTGTCGTAAACGACCCGGCCCTCCTCGGTGGCGGCCACAATGGTGGCAAAGTTGTCGTCGAGCAGCACCATATCGCTGGCTTCTTTGCTGACGTCGGTGCCAGTAATGCCCATGGCAATGCCGATGTCGGCTTGTTTCAGCGCAGGGGCATCGTTAACGCCGTCGCCGGTCATAGCAACAAACTGCCCCCGCCGCTGAAGCGCCTGTACAATTCTCAGCTTGTGCTCTGGGGCAACGCGAGCGTAAACGCTAACGTAGGCCACCTGTTCCTCTAGCTGCTCGGGAGTAAGCCGCTCTAGCTCGCGACCGGTGAGGATGGTATCGCCGGGGCTAGCAATGCCCAAATCGTTAGCAATCGCCTGGGCGGTGAGTTGATGATCGCCTGTAATCATCACAGGGCGGATGCCGGCCTGTTTGCACTCGGCAACGGCGGCGCGAACTTCAGGTCGCGGTGCGTCT
>DATNQE010000256.1:0-3601 GCA_036702895.1 Trichocoleus sp.
GCAGGCTGAAGACCCGGTGGCGATTTTGGCTCAGCTCAACCAGCTGCCGAATGTCCCTGAGGATACTCCGGCAGAACCTGTGCTTGCGATCGCAGACAGGGCTCAGCGAACCTGGGACGCTGACAGCTACTTTCTGGTCGATCGAGCCGATCAAGTAGAGATTGCCTGGTTTCAGGAAAAGCCCGAGCTACCCCTGCTGGGACGGCTCATTCTACTAATGCGGCCCAAGCGCATTCTCGACGAAAACTACACCCGTGAACTGTGGCAGGTTGACGAATAGGAGGAAACCCCATGCCTTTAGAAAGACGGCTCTCCAGAGCAATGTTCCTAAGTTCAGAGATGGTGGAACTGCGGCAGACTTGCTTTACCCCAGCCCGGGTTTTTGAACCGGGCCTGTATATCGCTGGAGAGCTGCCCGACACTGCCTTTGAAATGGGTCTGGTGGATAAGCTGCCGCCCGTGCGCGGTAAAAGCGAGGAAATTGGCGAACCACCTCAAGGCTCTTAAGTCCAGGAAGAGGGTTCAGGCCAACTCGGTCGGGTCTATGTCAATAAAAGCGGGTGGGGGGAATCGAACCCCCATCATTAGCTTGGAAGGCTAAGGTTTTACCACTAAACTACACCCGCTAGAGTGTGCCTTAAGGTCCGTCAGGCAAAATCTGCGTTCCCCAGAGCATTCACTAAGTTAGCACAGTTTGTCCTCATATGGTCAGAGCAACGATGAATTGCCCTGGCCTATATCATGTGTGCCTAAAGCTGCAGGCGAACATCAAGAATGACTGCGTCTGTAGGGCGCTCTACGCCGGCAGTGGTGGCAGGCACCAGCTGTAAGCCCTGCTGCACCAAGCAAGAGGCCAGCGCGTCAACCTCCCCATTGCCGCTGCTTTGCACAACAGTAGCTTGAGAAATGCGGCCGTTGGCCTCTACAGTGATTCGCATTTGCAGACTGGCTGTTATCCCTGAGAGGGCCGCTGTGCTCTGACCGCACCCTGCCAGAAAGGGCTGCACCAGCACAGAACGGCTGCCTAGCTGCGGCAGAGTATCGGGCAAATCTCGCCCGCTCGGATCAACTTGAATGCCTAGGGCAGTCAGTTCGCCCCCGCTAGTAGCTCCCGCTTCACCTGATGGGCCTGAACTACCGGGGGGAAGCGTTCCTGCTGGGGGTGGAGCGGGATTAGAGGGATTGGGGCTGGTGCCTGCTTCGGGCAATGCGGGCTCTAGCGCTTCGCTAGGGCTCTCTGAAAAAGCGCCCGAGGGCGGTTGAGCTGTGGTCTGGGCGTCCCCTTCATCGGCAGGCTCATCTGCAGTAAACCCTGAGTCGCTGGGGGGGCTTGGCACTTCATCGGCTGCAGCGTCCTCTGGGGCTACGGCTTCGGGGTAATCTGCCGGTGCAGCTTCTGGGCTCAGCTCCGCAGTGGACGCATCTGCCTGGCCGACCAGCCGAATGGGAATGGGGGTATTGCTGCCGCGAGCCATAGGCCGGACATCTAGGCGGGCAAGGCTAATGAAACCCAGCAGCAGGACGTGAACGCCTACGGACAAAGCGCCCAGCAGGGGCCAGAGCAGCCTGGGGTCGCGGTGCTGGGAAAGCGTTGTGGGGCCTTGGCCCATGGCAGGAAATTAGGAGGCGAAAGAGGGCAAAACGTCGTCCACCTCAATGCACACCGAGAGGGTCATCACAGGTTCGTCGATGCCCTTTAGGAGCAGGGGTTGGGCCTCTAGAATAGCATCGGCTTCCAGGTACTGGCCCACCTCCTCAGAGACTAGAATGCCGTTGGGCGCAGCCGCCTCTTGCAAACGGGCTGCCATGTTGACACTGGGGCCGATGGCAGTAAAGTCAGTTCGCTCGGCGCTGCCAAACATGCCGACTACAGCGTTGCCCTGGTGGATGCCGCAGCGGAACTGCACAGGCTGAATGCCCTGAGTCTGCCAGCGCGGGTTGAGCTGACGCAGATTGTGGTGCATGCGGCGGGCCGCTGCGATCGCACGGTGCGCCTGCTCTGCTGGGCTCAAATCTTCGGGGGCTCCAAACAGCGCCAGCACGCCATCGCCCATGAATTTGTCCACAGTGCCGCCGTACTCAAAGATGGCCTGCGTCATGGCGTCGAGGTATTCGTTGAGCATTTCAGCAATGCGGCGCGGCCCCAGTGTGTTCGAGAGCTGGGTAAAGCCCACAATGTCGGTAAAGAGAATGGTGACCAGACGCGGTTCAGGTTTTAGATCGAGCTGCAGCTGGCCCAGAGCTGCCTTCTGCACCAGTGACTGGGGCAAAAACCGCCGCAGCACCGACTCGGTTAGGTACTGGTTGAGCTCGGCTACTCGCCGCTCGTTGGCCTTGAGGGCCAGCAGGTTGCGCACCTCGGCCAGCAGTTCCCGGTCGTTAAAGGGTTTACCTAGGTAGGCGTCGGCCCCTTGCTCTACCCCAGCGATGCGGGTTTCGTCGTCAACCTTAGCCGTCAGCAGCACTACGGGAATGCTGCTCAGGCTGGGGTTGGCGCGGATCATCTGGATCAGCTCTAGCCCGGTGACCTCAGGCATCATCCAGTCAGTCAAAATTAGATCAGGGCGGAAGGTCTGAGCGATCTCGTAGGCCACGGCGCCGTTGTGAGCAGTGCGAATCTGATAGCCCTGGCGCTGCAGCACGTTGGAGACGTAGTCGCGCAGATCGGGGTTGTCGTCCACCACCAGAATCTGCGGCAGCGTCACCGGCAAACCGTTTTCGTGCTGCAGGGGCGGCGCGATTTCGGCGGTCTCGGCACCGGCACCGGGCAGATCCACATCGGCAAGCTCGACGGCCGCCCGCTGACGCTCCAGGTTGACGGGCTGCTCGACAATCTGGCTGGGGGCGAGGTGGTACTTACCTAGCGGCAAGGTGATCGTAAAACGAGTGCCCTGGCCGTATTGAGAAGCGACAGTGATGTCGCCGCTGTGCAGCTTGACTAGCGCCTGCACCAGGGCCAGCCCCAGGCCGCTGCCTTCGTGGCTGCGGTTAGAAGAGCCGTCGGCCTGGCGGAAGCGCTCAAACAAGTAGGGCAGCTGGTCTTCCCGAATGCCGATGCCGCTGTCCTCAACCTCAATCTGGCAGGCGTTTTCCAGCGCCCGCAGCCGCACCGTAATGGTGCCTTCGGCGGGGGTGAACTTAATCGCGTTGGAGAGCAGGTTGTAGAGAACTTTGTCAAATTTCTCTAGATCCAGGTAGATGGGCGCCGAGGGCTGCAGGTCGGCGACTAAGTTAAGGCCCTTGCGATCGCAGTACGGCTTAAACGCTTCAATGATTTCTTTGACAAAGGCCGCCGGGTCGCAGGGGCGGAAGGTGGGCTGCATCCGGCCCGCATCGAGCCGCTGGATATCGAGCAGCTGATTGACCAGCCGCAGCAGTCTGCGGGAGTTGCGCAGCGCCACGCTGGCCTGGTCATGACTGAGACCGTCTCCTTGAGAGACCACCGCTTCTAGCGGCCCGATCATCAGGGTCAGCGGGGTGCGAAACTCGTGGGAGATATTTTGGAAGAACTCGGTTTTCTGCCGATCCATCTCTAGCAGCTTCTCGGCCTGCTGCCGGGTGGTTTGGTAGAGCCGCGCCTGCTGCACTGCGATCGCGGCTT
>DATNQE010000263.1:0-4507 GCA_036702895.1 Trichocoleus sp.
TACCACTGCTCCACAGTAATATTGCGACTGCCCATCTCAGATAGGTCAATGGCGGCGCAGGCAAACTCCTCCTCTTGCATCCGCCGCATAATCTGTACCCGTAGGCTAGATTTACCCATCTGGCGAGCATTAAAGACGTAACACAGCTCGCCCCGCCGCAACGCCTGGTAAAGGTGGCGGTCAGCGGAGCGCACTGCATAGGTAGGAGAATCCATCGGCAGACTGCCGCCCACATGGTACTCATACCCCGCAGCACTCTCAGCACTGCGCAGCAGCGCATTTTCAACCTCCAGTTCTGCCTGGGTTGCCCGCAGCACTTGCAGCGTATGCGACAGCTCTTGGGTACGCTCCTTGACTTTCTGCTCCAGCGTGCGGTTGCTCTCTGCTAGCTCTGCCTGCACCTGCTCTAAGGCTTTATTTTTGCGGGCTAACGCTTGAGTAAACTCGATCCGCTCAGCCTCAGCCTGCTTGCGTTGAGTAATGTCTTGAAATACGGCAATGGCGTAGACAACCTCTCCCTGTTCATTCAGGATCGGCATGGCCGAAATTTCGATTGGTACCTGCTGCTGACCCCAGCGAATTTCCATGTCGTCCACCAGGGAGGGCTCTCCCTCAGAGCGCGAACAATGGGCATTTGCTCGACCGGGTAGGGCTGATCTGTCCCCGCTCGGTACGCTAAACGGGCGTCTCTAATTTGGGTAATAGTGGCCTCAGTAGAGATGGAATTTCCCAAAAGCGCCTGCGCCATCTCGTTGATGTAGTGAAGCTTTCCGTGCTGGTCGATGACAAAGACACCCACCGGCAGGGCTTCTAGAATCTGCGCCAGCTTGCGCTCGCTTTGCCTTAACGCTTCTTCTGCCAGCTTGCGCTCAGTAATGTTTTCAATGGTGCCAAGAACACCAATTACGCTCTGCTGGGCATCCCGAATGGGAATTTTGCTGGTGGCGTACCAAACCTCCTGCCCACCCGGTTTGACGTGATGCTCAATAATATTGAGCTCTGGTATGCCCGATCGCAGCACTCGACGGTCCTGCTCAACGTAGGGATCGACGTCTCCAGGCTCGCTGTAGAGGTCATAGTCAGTTTTACCGACGACTGCCTCAGGGGTACCTAGCCCAGCAGCCTCAGCCCAGCTCTTGTTGCAGCCCAAGAAAACAGAGCTGCGGTTTTTCCAAAAGATGAGTTGGGGAATGTTATCGAGCACCAGCTGAAAAAAGGCTTCTTTTTCCGACAGGGTGCTCTCTAGCTGTCGGTGAACCGTAATCTCTGTGAAGCTGACCAGCAAAGCAGGTTCTTCCTGGGATTTGTGGCCCTTCAAAAGCTGAGGCGTTAGCGAAACGGTGGCCCAAAAACCACCGCCTGAATGTCGTCGGCAGGCCAGCTTGTAGCCAGCAACGCTTCCCTGCTGCAAAAAGTCCGCTATCAGGGCTGTGTAATCAGTGACATGGCGGCAGAGGTCGGGCAAAAAAAGCGTTGTTAGCTCAACCGGAGCCAGCTGAAAAAGCTCTGCTGCTGCTGGATTGGCGTAGAGTAGTTGACCATCAGCAACCCGCGCTACCAGCATTGGCAGCGGCACCGATTCCACAATTCGTCGGAAGGGACTATCGGAGTGAGCAAAGGGAACGGCGAGGGGTGGGTCTTGTCGAGCAGCGTCTTGCATAAGACCAAACGCAATGTGCCCAAGCGTAGTGTATTTGCCGATGTCCTCTTAATATCGACCGCGCCCGACAATCCGGCAACAGCAAAATGGTTAATTACTGTTGATCTAAATTCGCACTAGAGCTTTCGTTTGGCTCGGATGCCTGATTCGGATGCCCCTGACTTAAATGTTCTGACTTGGATGTTCTGACTCGGATGTCCTGCTGACTCAGATGTAAAGAAAGCTTAAGATATATCTCAGAAACGATATGCTCCAGAAACAACGACATCTAAATGAGCGCTTCTGCTAAATCTTCCCCGGCATCCATATCTGTAGCGTCTCCCCTGGGTAAACCTCGGCCTCTCTGGCAAGTCTTACTCTACTCCGGGCTAACTGGGCTGCTTTACTACGGCTACTACAAATGGGTTATTCAAGATGAGCTGCAGCGCTACCAGGGCAAAGGCTGGTCGGGAGCGGTGTGCCTACTGCCCTTTGTTTTGGGCGTTGCAGTTCCCCAGGCGTTGTGGCTGCTAGACCCCGACGTGCCGGGTTGGTTTGGCTGGTTTTCTCTTGTGGGTATTGTCTGGATCTACATCGTTCAGTTTCGGCTCTACCGGACGGTGAATGCGCTATACACGTCAGCTGGGCTAAATCCACCGCTGGTAGTTTGGTGGCTTTTTGTCCCTGGGCTGAACTTGGTGGTGGGCCTCAGGCAAATCCACTTTCTTAGTCAGTACTGGTCCATGCTCAGCGGGGTGCCAGTAAATGATCCCTTGGCAACTGCCATTCCCCTGCTTTCGGGTAATCGATAGCCAAAGGAATGTCCGGGAGCAGAGCGTCTGCGCTTGAATGAATTGAGGTGATAAGCGTAGACGCCATCTCATTTAGGAGTCGTTGATCCTGACTGGGAAAGGGAACTGCGGGATCAATGTCTGCGGCTGTCCCTCCGATAAGCCGATCAGCTTTCTTTTTGTCTAATCTGATAGAGCACCGCTTGATGTGTATTGGGTGGGTGTTTTTTTGGTCTGTCTGTTTAACGGTAGGTTGCTATGAAATCAGGGATGTGTGCCCCGTTAGTCCTGTCGCTGGCCCTGGTAGCTGGAGCATTGGCAGGCTGTAGCCCATTGAACCAGGCTAACCCTTCAGCCTCAACCCCGACAGCCGAAACTGCCGAAGAGCGGGACCTGAGCGTATTAAAGCTGCTCTACAGCCGAGCCGCGGTGACCCTTAACCCTCACCTAGCAACTGGCTACCAGGACTTTGAAGCCGCCCGCATTGTCTATGAACCTCTAGCGAGCCATGGCGCAACCGGGGAACTGGTGCCTTTTTTGGCAGCCGAAATTCCCACGGTAGACAATGGCGGTGTAGCAAAGGACGGTAAATCCGTTACCTGGAAGCTGCGCCAGGGCGTCACCTGGTCAGACGGCAAGCCCTTTACCGCTGACGATGTGGTCTTTACCTTTGAGTTCATCCGCAACCCGGAGGTGGCGGCGGCGACGGCTCAGTTCTACAAGGGTGTAAGCGCGGTTGAGGCCGTCGACGAACATACAGTCAAAATTAGTTTTGCCGAGCCTACCGCAGCCTGGTCTGTGCCGTTTACCGGGCAGACAGGACTGATTTTGCCTCGTCACGTCTTTGAGGCTTCTAACAATATTCGGGCTCGAGAGGCACCGGCGAACGTTCAGCCTGTCGGTACTGGCCCTTATGCGGTGCTGGCCTTTTCTCCCGGAACGATTATTTACAGCCCCAACTTGAATTACTGGGATGGGGCTCCTGCCTTTCGCAGCATTGAGCTAACAGGCGGCATTGCTCCCTATGCGGCGGCGCGAGATGTCCTGCGCGTGGGCAATGCCGACTTTGCTAACAATATTCAGGTGGAAGCTAGCGCCATGGAGGATCTGGAGAAGGATGCTCAGGGCAAGCTAGTCAAGGTTTTTGGCTCCAACGTTGAGCGGATCATGCTGAACTTTTCTAATCCGTTCGCTAAGACGGAGAGCGGGGAGCGTTCTAGCCCGGAGGTCCCTCATCCTTACTTGAGCGATATCCGGGTGCGGGAAGCGATTAACTTAGCGGTTGACCGAGATGCGATCGCACGCGATCTCTACGGCGATACGGGCCGTCCTACCGCTCAACTGCTGGTGGAGCCTGACCAGTATGTTTCCAGCACCATTCCCTACGAGTACAACCTGGACAAGGCTAAAGCCCTGCTAGATGCGGCGGGTTGGGTAGACACCAATGGCAACGGCATCCGCGATAAGGGCGGGGTGGAAATGGAGGTGCTGTTTCAGTCGGCGGTGAACCCAGTGCGGCAGCAGACCCAGGCGATTGTCAGCCGCAGCCTAGAGGAGCTGGGCATGAAGGTAGAAATCGAGCGCATTCGCGTAGATGATTTCTTCTCGGCTAACCCTGAGCAAACCAACAGCCTGAATCACTTCTTTGCCGACCTGCAAATCTACTCCACCGGCAACGAGAGCCCCGATCCCGGCATTTATATGAGCTGGTGGACCTGCGACAAAATTGCCTCCAAGGCCAATAAATGGCAGGAGCCCAATAACGCCCGCTACTGCAACCCTGAGTATGACCAGCTCTGGCAGGCGGCGGTCAAAGAGCTGGACCCCACAAAGCGAGCGGCCCTGTTTAAGCAGATGGATGAGCTGCTGGCAATGGACGTGGCGGTGATTCCGGTAGTGCACCGTGCGATCGCAAATGCGGTCAGCAATACCCTCACCGGGCTAGAGCCGACTCCCTGGGACGCCAGCACCTGGGACATTAAAAACTGGCAGCGAGCGGAGACTCCAGAAGCTAGCGGGGGCTAACAGCAAGCCCTACGGGGATCACTGGCGTTAACGGTCCTAAAAAGCTTAAAAG
>DATNQE010000325.1:0-8757 GCA_036702895.1 Trichocoleus sp.
ACAAAATGTTCTCTGTTTTGATGATTAGCGATCCAGTGAAGGCGTTGATGCAAATCATCAGAAATAAGCCCGATCTGATTTTGCTAGATGTGACTATGCCAAACCTGGATGGCTATGAGCTGTGCTCTCTGCTGCGGCGACACTCAGAGTTCAAAAATGTGCCCATCATTATGGTCACCAGTAATACGGGATTCATCGATCGAGCTAAGGCAAAACTGGTGCGAGCGTCGGGCTACTTGACCAAACCCTTTGGTCAATCAGATTTACTCAAGATCATTTTCAAGCACCTCAACCCTCACTAAAAAGAGTGGAAAAAGGTGGCTGATTTGGAACCTTTTGGAAGCAGTTTGATTGTGAGTCTAATGAGCTTCTTTGATGACTATTGAGTCTATTTTTCTCCCTGATCAGCCGCAGTATTACTGCTTTAGAAGAAATGAGAGTCGCTGTCTTGGCGATGGTTTTCCCCTGCTTCTGTCAATCCAAAAAGGGATTTAACTTATGACGATTACGCTGACCGGAACCATCTTAATTGTTGAAGATACTCCTTCAGAAAGAGAGCTAATGAGCCACTACTTGCGGGAGAGCGGCTGCACGGTCATCCATGCTGTTAGCGCTCAGGAGGCGCTCGATAAAGCGGCTCAATACCGGCCAGACGTTATCGTCACCGATGTTGTCATGCCCGGTATGAGCGGTTTTGAACTGTGCCGCAGCCTGAAAAAAGACCCGGACATGGCTAAAGTTCCCATTGTCATTTGCACCTCCAAAAACCAGGAGATTGATCGGCTCTGGGGCATGAAGCAGGGGGCCAACGCCTATTTGACTAAGCCCTACACCCGTGAACAGCTGCTGCGGGTCGTGGTCTCTGTGCTGGGGGTGAGTCTATGAATCCGGCTCCTCTGGCGGTGCGCCACGACCCAGCTCAGGGTGCGTTGGCGCCAGCGATGTTGGGCAAGCCCGGCTATACCCATTTGAAATTTCACTTGGGGGTGCAAACGCCGGTGGTGATGGCAACCCGCCACATTCAAGAGGCCATCACAGTGCCGGCCCACCGTGTTTCTCCCCTGCCTAATATGTCGCCCTGCATGTTGGGGTTGATCAACCGTCGCAGCCGGGTGCTGTGGGTAGCCGATATGGCGCTGCTGCTCGGTTTGCCCGCCAGTTATCTCAATTCGCAGCAGTACAACCTGATTCTGCTGCAGGTGGGCGCCGTTTCCTTGGCGCTTCGGGTTCATGAAATCGACGGCATCTTGAGCATCACGCCGGAGATGATTCAGCCGCCCCCTGCTCATATTCCTGCCAGCCTGGTTCCTTACCTACAGGGGTGCATCCTGCAATCGTCTGAGGTGATGTTAGCCCTCAACGCCGAAGCGATTGTTCAGTCTTCGGCTCTGTATGTGCGCTGATTTTGAATGCCGTTCAACGCTACTTCCCCTGAATCTTGACCCCAAATCCGTCTCTCGAAGGTGCTGAATAATGACCACTGAATATCGCCCTCTTTCCTCTGCTTCTGAACCCGACAATAATGGCCTGAGCAGAGCGGATGAGACTCTCAACGGTAAGACTGCCCTCGGCAGCGTGACTAGCCCCACTGGCCAAGATGGCCTGAAGTATCGCGGTGCTTTGTATGGAGCGGGGGCGAGCGATCGCATTCACGTGACTCGCCAAAGCAAGTGGCCCCTGATGCAGTGGTTTTATAACCGCAGCGTGCGTCAAAAGCAGGTTTTGGGGTTAATTACCTCCGATGTCATTACGGTGCTGGGCCTAGTGGGCGTCAGCTCCTTCCTGATTACGGCGGCGGGCCGCAGCCAGCTGCTTAGTCAAGCGCGGTCGGAACTGGCGGTCGCTGAGGCGGCCTACAACGTCAAGGTCAATGAAATGGGGGTTGGCTTTCGGAGCCAAGCCGACAACCCGGCCATTATTGATCTGGCTCTAAACGATGCCAGCGGCCGCATCATTTCTCCCGCGGATCGCGACACTGTTAAGCGAATTTTGCAGAACGAGGTCAAGGCTGACCAGATCGAATATGCCACCCTGGTGGGCAGCGACCTAGAAATTATCGTCAGTGCCAACGCCAACCGCATCGGAGATCGCTTTGACCCCCAAGGCCTGGTGGGCACAGTGCTGAAAAATCCCCGCCAGATTAAGGCGAATGCGATTGTCAGCTGGGAGGAGCTGCAGCGAGAAGCGCCGCCTCTCCCTGAGGGCTTTACCGACAGCAGCGCGCTGGTGCGCTACACCGTTACCCCTGTGGTTGATCCACAGACCAATCAGGTCGTTGCCGCTCTGGTGTCGGGCGATATCGTCAACAATAAGCTGCCCGTTGTCCAAGAGCCCCTGTCTGTTTTTGGGAATGGCTATAGCGCCATTTACCAGCGGCAGCCCGACGGCAGCTTTGCTCTGACCAGCGCCCTTGATGCGGGCGACCAGGCCGAGCTAGACCAGGCCGAGCCGCAGGTAGAGCTGGCCTCCCAATCGCTCCTAGAGGCTGCTGTCGCTGACCCCGGCAGCGTTGTGAGCGGGCGTGGCGAAGTGAGCGATCGCACCTATACTCTGGCTGCCAAAACGCTGCCCAGTTTCACGGGAGAGCCTACCGCCATCCTAGTGCGCGGTACGTCAGAGACAGACCTCAACTCGCTCATTGGCAACAGTCTCAGACTGCAGCTGCTGGTGGCCCTGGTGGCTGTCTGCGCTGACTTAGCTCTGGCTCAGCTGCTGGGTCGCTCCATTGCCCGACCCTTGCGCCAGCTGCAGCAGACCGCGTGGCGCTTTGGCACAGGCGATCGCACTGCGCGAGCCGAAGTTTTTGCCCGCGATGAAGTAGGTCAGGTGGCCCAGGCGTTTAATCAGCTGGCCGACAGCATTGCCGAGTCGGAGGAAGTGCTGCAAGCCCAGTCTAGTCAGGCCAAGCGCAACACCGAACGAGCCAAGTTGATGGCCGAGCTGACCGGCCGCATTCGTCAGTCCCTCGATGTCAACACTATTCTCAACACCTCGGTCGACGGGGTGCGAGCGGTGTTAGAGGCCGATCGGGTGCTGGTGTACCGGTTCAATCCCGACCTTAGGAGCGGTGAGGTCACAACAGAGTCGGTGGGGCGGGGCTGGAAGCGGGCCGTGGGCCAAACCATTGAAGACCCGCTGACGCCGGAGGCGATTGAGCGCTACTACACCGGTCGAGTCACCTACATGGAAGATCGCAGGAGCGCCAGCATCAGCCCCTGCCACTGCGAAATTCTAGAGCGCCTGGAGGTGCAGGCGAATATGGTGGCCCCAATTTTGGCGGGCGATGAGCTGGTGGGCTTAATCTGCGTCCACCAGTGCAGCGGGCCGCGTAAGTGGACGGCTGACGAGGTTGAGCTGCTGCAGCAAATTGCAACCCAGGTTGGGTATGCCCTGAGCCAGGCCAAGCTGCTGATGCTGCAGCAGGAGTCCACCATTAAGGAGCGGCAGCTCAACGAGCTGGTTCTGCGGATGCGGGAAAGCCTTGAGGAGGAGCGCATCTTCCGCGCCACCGTTGGCGAAGTTCGCCGGGCTCTGAGCAGCCATCGGGTGCTGGTGTACCTCTTCGACCCTACCTGGAAGGGAACTTTTGTAGCAGAGTCGGTAGAGCAGGGCTGGCCCGCTGCCATGGGGGCTCAAATCTATGACCCCTGCTTTGCCGACCGCTATGTGGAGCAGTACCGGCAGGGCCGGGTACAGGCGACCTCGGACATTTACAATGCGGGCCTGACTGAGTGCCACCTGAAGCAGCTAGAGCCCTACAAGGTCAGAGCCAACTTGGTGGCTCCCATCGTGGCTCAAGATGCCCTGATCGGCCTGCTGATTGCCCATCAGTGCGATGGTCCTCGCATCTGGACTGCGCTGGAGGTCAACTTCTTCCGCCAGACCTCTACTCAGCTGGGCTACGCCATTGAACAGGCCCGTCTGTTTTCCCAGGCCGAAGTGCTGTCTGAGGAGCGCCGCCAGAAGCAGGAGTCGCTGCAGCGACAGCTGGTGGAACTGCTCAGCGATGTGGAGGGCGCCTCCCGCGGCGACCTGACGGTGCGGGCCGACGTTACAGCTGGGGAAATCGGCACGGTGGCCGACTTCTTCAACTCTATTGTGGAGAGTCTGCGTCAGATTGTGACGAAGGTGAAGCAGTCGGCACAGCAGGTAAACCAGTCCCTCGGCGAGAATGAGAGCGCCATTCGCACCCTGGCTGACGCCGCGCTAGAGCAAGCTGAAGAGACGACCCGCATTCTCGACTCGGTTGAGACAATGACCCTCTCGATTCAGCAGGTGTCTGAACGAGCTCAGCAGGCGGCAGCGGTAGCCCACACAGCTTCGACTACGGCAGAAACGGGCGGTAGCGCCATGGATCTGACGGTGCAAAACATTCTCAACCTGCGGGAAATCATCGGCGAAACCTCGAAAAAGGTGAAGCGGCTGGGCGAGTCGTCGCAGCAGATTTCTAAGGCGGTCTCGCTGATTAACCAGATTGCGATGCAGACCAACCTACTGGCTATCAACGCAGGGATCGAGGCCGCTCGCGCGGGTGAGGAGGGCCAGGGCTTTGCGGTGGTCGCCGAGGAGGTGGGCGAACTGGCCGCCCGCTCGGCAGACGCGACTAAAGAGATTGAGCGCATCGTCGAAAATATTCAGCGGGAGACGGCTGAGGTGGTCGACGCTATGGAGCAGAGCACCAGCAAGGTGGTCGAGGGAACGCACTTTGTAGAAGATGCCAAGCGCAACCTGGGTCAGATTCTGGAGGTGTCGCGCCAAATCGACGAGCTGGTGCAGTCTATTTCGGCCGCTACCGTGTCTCAGGTGGAAACCTCACAAGCGGTCTCGCGGCTGATGCAGGATATCGCCCAGGTCTCGGAGCGCACCTCCAGCTCGTCGCTACAAATTTCGGGTGCTCTGCGCGAAACGGTAGAAGTGGCCCGCGAACTGCAGGATTCGGTCGGTACGTTCAAGACCGGCGATAGCCTCTGAAGCGGCGGGGTTTGCGGTTCTGCAATTTTCCCTAGTAAATGCCGCTAGGGGGTTGCGGGCCGCTTTGCCCTGGGCAGGTGCCGCTGCTGTGGCCGTGCCCCCGTTTGTCAGCTCTTTTGTCCGACCTTGTCAGCCCTTCAGGAAGTCATCATGGCCCACGATAAGGAACTTGAGATTCGACTGCAGTTTTTGGACGAGGCCCAGGAGTACCTGGAGGCCCTAGAGTCACGGCTGCTGGGCCTGGCCCAGGCGGTCGAGACAGAAAAAATTAACGAGGCGCTAAGAGCGGCCCACTCGATTAAAGGTGGTGCCGGGCTGATGGGCTTTCAGACCCTAAGCGATCTGGCCCACCGTTTGGAAGATGGCCTTAAGGTGCTGAAAGTTCAGCGCGGTTCGGTGCCGGTCGACGCCGATCTAGAGCAGCTGCTGCTCCAGTGTGTAGACAGCATGGGCCGGGTAGTGGGGTGCGATCGCACCTCTTTGGCCCACAGCGGTAGCCCGACGGTTCCCAGCTGGCTAACCACCGAGGTTGAGCCCCTGTTTGAGCAGCTCCACGAGCGCCTGGGCGACCCGCAGGAGGAAGACGCCCACTCCATGCTTTCCCCCGAGGACGGTCAGGACATTATTCCCCTGCTGTTCGAAACCGAGGTAGAGGGCTGCCTGCAGCGGTTAGAGTCCGTCTTGCAGAACCACGACCCCCGGCTGAAGGAGGAAGTCGCCATTTTGGCCCAGGAGCTAGAGGGCCTGGGGGAAATGCTCCAGCTAGAGCCCTTTATTGGGCTATGCCAGTCTATTTCTCACCACATTGAGCAGGCCCAGGAGGTTCAGATTGCTCCCGTAGCCCAGGCTTCGCTTCAAATCTGGCGGCGAGCTCAGGCGCTGGTGCTCACCGGCAATTTGGCTGCCATCCCCAATGCCCTGCCAGCAGATCTCCTTGCCGCTGCCGAAAGTGCGGGCAGCTCTAACGTGACTGAGGCTGGCCTGTTAGCCGATGCCGAGACCGAGCTAGGGCTAGAGGCGCTAACCGTTAGCGAGGTCGAAATCACTGCCGTTGAGATTGGTGGTTTTGAGGTTGGTGACTTTAATGCCGGTGAGTTTGACCTGGGAACCTTTGAGGCTGGGGAGTTTGATCTCGGCGAGTTTGACCCTGAAACCTTCGATGACAGCATCCCCGAGATGGCTGCCTCAGCCGCTGACGCTGAGGCAGTTAATTCGGCAGTCGATCCGGCAACTGATCTGGCTACCTGGTTAACTCCCTCAGCCGATGAGGCCGAGGCGGGCTCCCTGCCGAGTCCAGCAACGGCGGACCCTCGCTGGCAGGAGCCCGCTGCCGAAGCTTTACCTGAAAATACGGTGCGGGTGCCCGTCCTGCAGATCAACCAGCTCAGCGACCTGTTTGGCGAGCTGACCATTGAGCGCAACCGCCTAGACCTAGAGGTCAAGCGCCTACGCGACCTGGTGATGGGCCTGCAGGACCGCCTGCGCGTGCTCGATCAGATTAACGGCGACCTGCGCTCGACCTACGACCGGGTTGCGACCCAAACTGCACCCGCAACGCTCCAGCGCCCCCTGCTGTCGGCAAGTCAGCCGCTGGCAAGCGGCAACGGCAACGGCAGCAGCGGCAATGGCTCGGGGTATGAAACCGCTACGGTAGCCGACTCCATTCAGGACCAGTTCGACGTGCTGGAGATGGACCGCTACCGGGATTTGCACCTCCCCTTTCGGGAGACCATCGAAACCATTGTGCAGCTCCAGGAGGTGGGGGCCGATATTGATTTGTCCCTCGACAACACCGAGCAGACCTGCCGCGATTTGCGCAAGACCTCGCGCCAGCTGCAAAAGAATCTGACCCAGCTGCGAATGCGGCCCCTCTCTGATATTTTCGACCGCTTCCCGCGCGCCCTGCGGCAGATGTCGCTGCAATATGGCAAGCCGGTGGATCTAGCTATTCACGGAGGGCGCACTCTGGTCGATCGCAACATTCTAGAATCACTGCAAGAGCCGCTAACCCACATCATCCGCAACTGTTTCGACCACGGCATTGAAGACGGGCAAACAAGACAAGCGCTGGGCAAACCGGCCAAGGGTCTAATTGAGATTCGGGCCTATCAGCAGAGCAACCGCACCCTGATCACCGTGCGCGACGATGGCGGCGGCATTGCCATCGACAAAATTCGTGAGAAAGCCCGCCAAATGGGTCTAGATGAAGCGCTGCTGCGGGCTGCCAGCGACCAGGAGCTGCTGTCGCTGATCTTCGAGCCGGGCTTTAGCACTGCTGGGCAGGTGACTGACCTCTCTGGCCGGGGTATTGGCATGGACGTGGTGCGCAGCCGGCTCAAAGACATTCGCGGAGACATTCAGGTAGATACTCAGCCGGGGGTAGGGACGACCTTTACCCTATCGATTCCCTACACCCTCTCGGTAACGCGGGTGCTCATCGTGGAGAGCCACGGCATGCGCATGGCTTTTCCGGTGGACTCGATTGATGAGCTATTTTTGCTCTCACCAGAGCAGGTCATCACTGCAGCGGGTAAGGAAATGTTTGAGTGGGAAGACCAAATTGTGCAGCTGGTGCCCCTCGCGCGCTGGCTGGTGTTCAACTGCCCGGTGTACCTGGAGTCTCCCGAGGTGGCTCCCAGCATTGCGGTGCCAACCGTGTTGATGGTGGAGCACAACAACCGCATGGTGGGTGTGCAGGTGGAGCGGTCTTGGGGTGAGCAGGAGGTGGCGATTCGGCGGGTTGAGGGCAATTTGCCCATGCCGCCCGGCTTCAACAGCTGCACCATTCTGGGGGATGGTCAGGTCGTGCCTCTGGTGAATGTGCCTGAGCTGCTCTACTGGATTGCCAGCGCTGAAGTTGCTGGCGGCAGCGCGGCGGCTGACGCTTCGGGTTCGTCCAATGGCCTGTCTTCTGGCCCTGCTGGGTACCTCACGAGCGCCCCGGCGGACTCGTCCTCTAGACCCCCTGCCGGAACGCCGCCGGCGGTTCCATTCCAGGGAACTGAGCAGCGGCTGCCTCAGCGTCCGACGATTTTGGTGATTGACGACTCGATCAACGTTCGTCGTCTGCTGGCCCTGACTCTGGAGAAGGCGGGTTACCTGGTGGCCCAGGCTAAGGATGGTCAGGATGCCCTAGACAAGCTGACGGCAGGACTGACGGTTAACGCCGTAATTTGTGATGTGGAAATGCCTCGGCTGGATGGCTACGGCTTTTTGGCCCAGCTCAAAGCGCAGTCTGCCTACGCCCAACTGCCCGTGGCGATGCTGACGTCTCGCGGCAGTGAAAAGCACCGTCAGCTCGCCGCTAATCTGGGAGCCTCTGCCTACTTCACCAAGCCCTACAATGAGCAGTTTTTGCTCAAAACGCTGGCGGCGATGGTTGAGCCTGTTGCGGTTGGTTAATCCTGCTGGAGCTTAAACCGATGACTATCCCTAGACGAGCTTCACGTCGCGGCCTCAAGGCGCTGCCAGGGTCGCCCATGCATCAGCTAATTACCTTTCCGGTACGCCAGGAGTGGTTTGCCCTGCCGATTGCGATCGCACAAAAAGTGGTTCCTCTGACGGCAGTCCCCGGCAGCAGCGGGCTCATTTTGATCGACAACCGACAGGTGCCCACGCTGGATTTAGAGCGCCACATCTACCGAGATGTGCCTCTGCCCGCGCTGCCTGCGGTGGCTTCTAGGGACAGTTTGCCCCTGCTG
Source organism: Trichocoleus sp. (assembly GCA_036702895.1). Lineage (GTDB taxonomy): Bacteria > Cyanobacteriota > Cyanobacteriia > Phormidesmidales > Phormidesmidaceae > JACVSF01. The sequence goes on from DATNQE010000325.1 coordinate 8,673, forward strand.
CCTCCCGACGCGCCCCCAGAGTTTCGTCCGGAACTGGTCGATCCGCGTCATGTGCTGGTGATTCGTCAGCCCCAGACTCTCGAGC
>DATNQE010000274.1:0-9071 GCA_036702895.1 Trichocoleus sp.
ATCGACGAGTCTCCTCATCAATCAGGTCGCGCTTATTGAGACACAGGCTGACCAGTAGCCCCGTAGATTCTGCTTTGACCAGAAAGCGGCTGAGTTGAATCGGATCGAGATCGGGTTCAGCTAAAGCGAACACCAGGAGAATCTGATCGGCGTTGGCTACTGGTGGACGATCGAGTTCAGTAGTGCGAGGAAGCACCTGTGCGATCGCGCCCCTGCCGGCTCCCCAGTCAGGCTGCTCTACCGCCACCCGATCACCCACCATGACCTGCTGGCCTACCTTCTTCAATCGGGCCCGCCGAGTACACAGCAGCATGGCGTTAGATGCAGGCTCAGGGTCTGGGTTTGGTTCTGATCCTGAGGTTTCTACAGCCTCTAATCTGACCCAGTAGTAGTTAGCCTGAACCGCCAGAACAGTGCCCCAGTAGCCCGATTGAGTGTCGGGTGCGATCGCATTGGCTTCAGGCATAGTGCGACCCCTTGTTCTAGTCGGGCTTACGAACTTGGATAGCGAAATAACCGTTGTTATCCTGCACGTGCTCGATCCGGTAGCCTTCCATCTTGAGGCTATCGGGAACCTGCTCCATCGGTTCGCCGGCATCCAGCCAAACTTCTAGTAGTGAACCGGGCGGCATCTTCTCCAGCCGCAGCTTGGTTCTAACGAAGTTGATAGGACACGGAGTTCCCCGCAAATCAAGCTGCTCAGTCGACGTAGTCGTTTCAGGTTGGTTTAGCTCGCTCATCCGCGAAACAGGCCTCCCAAAAACCCCTCGATGCCGCCTTTATTAACTCGATCGCCGCTAATCTCCGCCAGTTTTTCAACCAGCTCCCGCTCCTCCTGCTTGAGGCGCGTCGGAATGGCTACCTGTACAGTCAGCAGATGATCTCCTCGACTGACCGGATTGCCTAGACGAGGCACACCATGGTCCGGCAGCGTCAGCACCGTGCCAGGCTGAGTCCCAGGAGGAATTTCTAGCTCAACCGGCCCATCGACGGTTTTGACCTCCAGCTTGCAGCCCAAAATCGCCTGCAGGTAGCTAATTCTTAGATCAGACAGAACGTTAATTCCGTCCCGGCGAAACTCAGAGTCTTCACTAACAAAGAGATAAACATAGAGATCGCCTGCTGGGCCGCCGCGCAGGCCGGCGTCTCCCTCCCCTGAAACCCGCAGCCGAGTGCCATTGTCCACACCTGCAGGCACAGTAATTTTGAGCTTCTTCGTTTCCTGGTTTTGGCCACTACCACCGCAGACCGTACAGCGATCTTCAATGACTTCTCCCGTACCACTACAGGTTGGGCAGGCCGAAACCTGAGTAAAGCTGCCAAAGGGTGTGCGGGTGGCCCGACGCACTTGGCCCGTACCACTGCAGGTTGAGCAGGTACGCGGGCGAGTTCCCGGTTTAGCGCCACTGCCAGTACAGGTGCTGCAGGTCTCCGAGTGGCTGATTTTGATTTCCTTCTCGCCACCAAAGACCGCTTCCTTAAAGTCCAGCTTCAGGTCAAGGCGCAGGTCGTCACCCCGAGTCGGACCGCGCCGCCGAGCTGTCTGCCCCATGCCTCCTGAGAAGCCGCTGAAAAAGCTCTCAAAGATATCGGCAAACCCGCCCACATCGCCAAAGTCGGAGAAACCACCGCCAGCGGCTCCCCCTACGCCTGCTTCGCCAAAGCGGTCGTAGCGGGCTCGAATTTCGGGCTCTGAAAGCACCTCGTAAGCGCGATTGATTTCCTTAAAAGTTTCCTCCGCGCCAGGATCTTTGTTGACGTCGGGATGGTACTTGCGCGCTAAACGGCGGTAGGCGCGTTTTAGCTCATCCTGGTCAGCATTCCGGGAAACACCAAGAATTTCGTAATAGTCGCGGGCCATAGAGGGCTACCTGGGCAACTGCAGCAACAATCAACTTAAGTCATTAAAACATTGTAGAAAGGGCTTATGCCCATGACCAGGTGGGATTCCCGACCTTGTCCAGTTACTGGCCCAGGTTCAACTACCTACAGATAGAAACCCCAGCTTAATCAATGGCTTCGTAGTCAGCAGTCACGGTCGCATCGAGGTCTGAGTCTTCCTCCTCTACGCCTGCTGCTGCCCCGTTAGCGGCCATGTCAGCCATTGCGGCTACATAGTCGGCCTCAGCATTGTCCTCTTCCTCAGAAGTCTGCTGATAGAGGTTAGACCCTACTGCAAACAGGGTCTCTTGCAGCCCCTCAATGGCTAAGCGCAGCTCGTCTAATGAAACATTGCGATTGACCATGGCTGTGCGAAGCTGGGCCGCCTTTTCCTCCACAACGGCTTTCAGGTTGTCGTCCATGAAGCTGCCGTTGTCGCGAATAGTGGCTTCGTAGCTATAAAGGAGGTTCTCTGCCCGGTTCTTCAGGTCAGCCACCAGACGCCGCTTGTCATCCTCGTCGGCGTAGGTTTCGGCCTCCTGACGCATCCGATCCACCTCATCGCTGCTAAGACCACCGGTATTCGTAATGCGAATGCTCTGCTCCCGGCCGGTGCCTTTGTCTCGAGCAGACACCTGTAGAATGCCGTCTGCGTCGATCTCGAAGGACACTTCGATCTGGGGTACGCCTCGAGGGGCTGGTGGAATACCCCTTAGCTCAAACTTACCCAGGCTCTTGTTGTCCTTGGCCATTGCCCGCTCTCCCTGGAGCACGTGGATCTCCACGGAGGTCTGCCCATCAGTTGCGGTTGAAAAGACCTGGGACTTACTAGTCGGAATTGTGGTGTTGCGCTCGATGACCTTAGTAAAGACTTCGCCTAGGGTCTCGATTCCTAGGGATAGCGGAGTAACGTCTAGAAGCAGCAAATCTTTGACTTCGCCGCCTAGAACCCCCGCTTGAATCGAGGCTCCTAAAGCTACCGCCTCGTCCGGGTTAACTGAGCGGTCAGGAGCCTTGCCGTTGAAATAATCTGAAATCGCCTTTTGAACTGCTGGAATACGGGTAGATCCACCTACCAGCAGAATGCGATCGATGTCGTCGGGGGTTAGGTTAGCGTCTTTTAAGGCCTGGGCTACGGGATCGATTGTGCCTTGGACTAAAGTCGCTGCCAACTGCTCAAATTGAGAGCGAGTCAGCGCCATTTCCAGATGCTTAGGGCCGGTTTCATCAGCCGTGATAAACGGCAGGTTGATCGAGGTAGAGGCCATGTTTGAAAGCTCAATTTTGGCCTTCTCGGCTGCCTCTCGAATCCGCTGCAGGGCCATACGGTCCTTTGATAGGTCAATGCCCTCTTGGCTACGGAAGCTATCGGTCATCCACTGCACGATGCAGTTGTCGAAGTCATCTCCACCCAAGTGGTTGTTGCCTGCTGTCGCTTTGACCTCAAAAACGCCGTCGCCCAGCTGCAGGATAGATACATCAAAGGTACCGCCGCCCAGGTCAAATACCAGAACGGTCTGGTCCTGATCCTGCTTGTCTAAGCCATAGGAAAGGGCTGCAGCGGTGGGCTCATTGATAATTCGCAGAACTTCTAGGCCTGCAATAGTGCCAGCATCTTTGGTGGCTTGGCGTTGAGCATCTGTAAAGTAGGCGGGTACGGTAATGACAGCCTGCGTCACTTCTTCCCCAAGATAAGCCTCCGCATCCTGCTTGAGTTTTTGCAGGATCATGGCAGAGATTTCTTGGGGGGTGAAGTTTTTGCTTCGGATCTGCACATCCACCGTGTTGTCCCTGCCCTTGACACAGACATAGGGCACACGAGAGCGCTCAGACTCCGTGTCTTCCCAACGACGGCCAATGAAACGCTTAATGCTGTAAACCGTGTTTTCGGCGTTTGTAACGGCTTGGCGCTTAGCCAGTTGCCCTACCAGTCTGTCTCCATTTTTACCGAACCCCACCATGCTTGGAGTAGTTCGGCCACCTTCTGTATTTGTGATAACCGCTGGTTTACCGCCTTCTAGAACGGCAACACAGCTGTTAGTCGTGCCCAAATCGATCCCGATGACTTTACCCATAGCTCGTGGCGTAAGACAAATTCAGAGTGGTCCGGTAGATGGCCCCTCAACGGTAACCCATCCCTCTTTAGATAGGCTTGTTCCTCAGAAGAAACTTAGCCATTTCCCAAAGAGTGCCCCCAGATTAAGAAGAAATTACTTCTTTCCTCGGATTACCTGGTCAGGATGAATTGAATTGAGCTGTAGAACCTACCCCAAACTACTAATATCGTCCGCGTCAGTCCCAGCAGCATCTGATTCGGGTGCCGCAGAAACTTTCACCATGGCGTGACGTAAGACGCGGTCACCCAGGACATACCCTCGCACGAACTCCTCCAATACGATGCCCTCAGGCTGGTCCTGGGTAGGTTCGCGCATGACGGCTTCATGGAGATTGGGATCAAACTCCTGACCCTCGGCTCGCATAGCTGATACGCCTAGCCGCTTAAGGCACTCTACTAACTGCTTGTAAACACTCTGATAGCTCTTATGGATCGTCATCTCTGCTTCGGTCTGCGGCTTGATTTGAGAACGAGCCCGTTCAAAGTTATCAACAACCGGAAGCAGCTCTACGACGGTGTTTCCTCTAATCTGAACTTCTAAGTCTTCTTTTTCTTTACTGGTGCGTTTGCGGTAATTCTCAAAATCTGCCGCAATCCGCATGTACTGGCTGGCTCGATCCTCCAGCTGGGCCTTAAGGCCCTCTACTTGACGCTCTAAATCTGCCACAACAGAACCGTAGTTGCTGTCACCAGCAGAACCGGATGCTCCCACAGACTCGTCCTCTACTGCGGCTGAACTGGCTGGTTGAGCCTCTGCGGCTGTCTTTAGGGAGTCAGACTCGAAGTTAATGTCAAGGGCGGCATCTTCGGCGCGGAGCTCCTCAATCTGCTCAGCAGCTTCTGGAGAGGATGCGTTGGGATCGTCGATCCGATTTGCTTCGTCAATCATTGTATCCGAGACCTGAATGGCGTACTTAGAGAGGAAAAAATAGCTGTTGGCCGGAATGAGGGGTTTATCCGCGGCCAATACAGAACTGCTGCTATTAGCCTAACGGCAAACCCGGTATCTATACTAAGCTCCTGGCTGAATCAGCCGCATTTTCTACCTAAAGGCAGGTTGCAACCGCTCTTTCCCGCCCCAGGCGGTTCAGCGGAACTAGTGCATCTTGAGAAGATGAAGCTATTATCAGGGACAGGAGCATCTTCTGAGACTGGTTGCAGGGCCAAAACCCTGGGTGTGCGTTTTCTCGTTGGTTTGGGTCGGGGTTAAGCCTCAATGCCGCTTTTGCTAAGCGTCTTTAAAGCGACTGTAGGGAATCCCTCAACTTCTGGGCATATTTGTTAAGGATTTGCTGGCATCGGTGTTATGACTAACTCCTCATCATCTCGGCGGGCTCTAGTTCTACAAAGAAGTTTTTCGCCCTTTGGCAACAAGCTGATCCAGGCAGGCTTTGTAGATTCGGACCAGATGCAGCAGGCGTTAGCGGAGAGCCGTAAGTCAGGGCGATCGCTGACGGATGTGCTCGAGTCACTGACTGGTCAACAGCTCTCCCCAGAACTACTGCGGCAGTATAAGAAGCAGCAGCTATTTGAGCTCAAGATTTTATACGGCGTTGAGTCTCTCGACCCAGAGCTTGACGATATCTCCACCACTCACATCACCCAACTGATCGACTCTCTGATACCGGTGGACATCTGCCGGAGGCACCAGCTGGTCCCTCTTTCCCGTGACGAGGGAGAGAGCTCATCAGTATTGGTAGCGATGGTAGATCCTGAGAACTTGGAGGCCCAGGATGACCTCAACCGCATTCTTAGACCTCAGAACCTGAAGCTCCGCCGCATGGTAGTTACCGTTGAGGACTATCAGCGGCTGATTTCTACTTATCTAGATGAGGCTGTGGCCCGTCAGAAGAAGCAGGAATTTGAGCAGGCGGTTGACGTTAAGACCGACTTAGAAGAGCTTGATTTGGGTGGAGCCCTCGAAGATGTCGTCGACGAAGACTCGGACCTGGGAGAAGCTCTAAAGGATGCAGGAGCTGCTCCGGTTATTGCCCTGGTCAACAAGATTCTGGTGAAAGCGCTGCAGGACGGGGTTTCTGATATTCACATTGAGCCCCAGGAGGAGTACTTGCGAGTACGCTTCCGCAAAGACGGGGTGCTGCGGGAGGCCCTGCCCAAAATGCCTAAGAAGATCATTCCGGCAGTCACCGCCCGCTTCAAGATTATTGCTGACCTGGATATCGCTGAGCGTCGGGTGCCGCAGGACGGCAGAATTCGGCGGGTTTTCCAGGGCCGTAAGGTGGATTTTCGCGTCAACACTCTACCCAGCCGCTGTGGCGAGAAAGTGGTGCTGCGAATTCTAGATAACTCGGCCACTCAACTGGGTCTGGACAAGCTCATTACTGATGCCGATACTCTGCGCATTGTGCAGGATATGGCTTCTCGCCCCTTTGGGCTGATCTTGGTAACTGGGCCTACGGGTTCTGGTAAAACGACGACTCTGTACTCAGTGCTGTCAGAGCGCAATGATCCGGGTATCAACATCAGCACAGCAGAGGATCCAATTGAGTACACGCTGCCTGGTTTGACTCAGGTGCAGGTGATTCGGGAAAAAGGCATGAACTTTGCCTCCATTCTGCGAGCCTTCCTGCGTCAGGACCCGGACGTGATTCTGGTGGGTGAGACCCGTGACCCTGAGACCGCTAAGACGGCAATTGAAGCTGCCTTAACGGGGCACTTGGTGCTGACGACCCTGCACACTAATGACGCGGCAGGCGCGATCGCACGCTTAGACGAGATGGGGGTTGAATCCTTCATGGTTTCAAGCGCGCTCATTGGGGTGCTGGCCCAGCGCTTGATGCGCAAAGTGTGCTCTGAGTGCCGCGTCGCATACCACCCAAGCCAGGAAGAGCTGGCGCGCTTCGGCTTAACCTCGTCCAACGAAGCTGATGTCACTTTTTACAAAGCCAACGCCGTTGAAGATCTAGAAGCTGCTAGAGCCGCCGGAACGCTTTGCGCCGCCTGTCAAGGTATTGGCTACAAGGGACGGGTAGGGGTGTATGAGGTGATGCGGGTTACTGAGCGGCTGCAAAAGCTCATTTCCGAGGGAGCCCCCACAGAGCATATTAAAGAAGCCGCCGTGGAAGAAGGGATGCAAACTCTGTTGGCCTACAGCCTTAACTTAGTTAGACAGGGCTACACTTCCCTGGAGGAAGTGGAGCGGGTTACCTTTACCGATACTGGACTTGAGGCAGAGCTAAAGGCCAAACGCAAGGCGTCGTTGACCTGCTCGTGCTGTGCTGCCCAACTTAAGCAGGAGTGGCTAGATTGCCCCTACTGCCTGACGCCTCGATTCCAGGATTAACAGTTCCAGAATTCGATTCTGGGTAGGATCCAATTTCGTATCTAGCGCTCTAGGTCAAAAATGGTGGCCGCAGTGACGGCCTAGCCCCGTCCTTGGGGCATTCTGAAAATTAAGCTCGATGCAATTAAGCAAGTGATCTGAGGTGATCTAATGGAATTGATGATTGAGGATTTGATGGAGGAAGTCATTGAGCGGGGCGGGTCTGACCTGCACCTGTCAGCCGGTTTGCCTCCCTATATCCGCATCAGCGGCAAGCTCACCCCCACTGAGCACGAGCCCATGACCGCTGAGTCCTGCCAGCGGCTAATTTTCCAGATGCTCAACAACACCCAGCGCAAAACTCTGGAGCAAACCTGGGAGCTGGACTGTTCTTATGGCGTAAAAGGGCTGGCTCGCTTCCGGGTCAACGTCTACAAGGATCGGGGCACCTATGCTGCCTGTTTGCGGGCACTTAGCTCGAAGATTCCCAGTATGGATGTCCTGGGTCTGCCCAACATCGTGCGGGAGCTCTCTGAAAAGCCTCGGGGTCTTATTCTGGTGACCGGCCCCACCGGATCTGGTAAGTCCACAACCCTGGCTTCCATGATCAACAACATCAACTTGACTCGGCCAGAGCACATTCTGACCATTGAGGACCCAATCGAGTTTGTCTACGAACCACAGAAGAGCCTGATTCACCAGCGCCAGATTGGTGAAGATACCAAGAGCTTCTCCAACGCGCTAAGAGCAGCCCTGCGGGAAGACCCCGATGTGATTCTGGTGGGTGAAATGCGGGACTTGGAAACGATCTCTCTCGCAATCTCAGCAGCTGAAACCGGTCACTTAGTCTTTGGTACTCTGCACACCAGCTCAGCAGCTCAAACTGTAGACCGTATGGTAGACGTATTTCCCCCTGACCAGCAGCAGCAGGTGCGGGTGCAGCTGTCCAACTCCCTGGTGGCAGTTTTGAGCCAAACCCTAGTGCCCAAGCACAATCCTAAGCCCGGTGAGTTTGGTCGGGTTATGGCTCAGGAGATCATGGTAGTAACCCCTGCTATCTCTAACCTGATTCGAGAGGGTAAGACGGCTCAAATCTACGGTGCTATTCAAACGGGCGGCAAGTTGGGGATGCAGACCCTCGAGAAAGTGCTGGCGGATATGTACAAAGCGGGCACTATTTCTTTCGAATCGGCTATGTCGAAGACCTCTCGTCCCGACGAGATGCAGCGTCTAATTGGCGGCGGGCCTGCCCCTGCTCCCGGTCAGAAAGTGGCCGCAGCCCGGCATTAATTCTGCCAAGGATGCTCGAGCGTCCTTGACTTGAGAATTTAGCCTTGGAAGGGTTGTGAGCAGAGCCGGTATCCTCCAAAACTTACCAACCCAACTCCAGGGTTAAATTCTCCCTTGTTACCAAAAAGCTTAGATTGCTTTAAGCCCTATCTTTTCTGGAGCAGCTGATAACGGCTGCATGCCCCACCCAGCCCGTTCTGCCTGAGCTGTGCGATGAGGGTCTACAGGAGTCATTTTGGAAATTCTGTGTTAGCTTTGCAGCGATATAACGATGGTCACAGCTTTAGAGATCATCGCCCTTGAGATAGCTACTCGAATAGTCATTTGAAGTAGACATTGAAACAGTCCCTCAGGCCTTGAGTTATTCAGCTAGCGCCCTCTATTAGCAGAGCTGCCCAGGCTTCTCCGCCGTTTACTACCTACAAACGCTCAACCACGAAAGCACCGTTAATCATGCCTACTTACGTTGCAACAGGTCGTGACACGACAGGAACCCAGCGG
>DATNQE010000349.1:0-4333 GCA_036702895.1 Trichocoleus sp.
GGCAACCTGGCGTTTGAGCTGCTGCTTTTGGGCGTCTAGGCGCTCAATGGAGTCTCGCACCGTGCTCAGCTCACGCGAAACCTCTAGAACTTCTGGAATCTTGCCGGAACGATCCATGATTTTAAGCAAAGCTGCTTCCGACTGCCGCAGGTTTCGCAGACGGGCCTCCAGATCAACCAACTGGTCAGACACATCATCTGCACTAATAGATTGCTGCTGGATATCCCCTAACTGACGCAGCTCCTCAAGGGCCCGATCAAGGTTCTGCTGAGGAACCCGCAGAGTCAAACTGGCCTCACGGGGGGCGTTGTTTTGCTGGGGATGCCAATCCTGAAGCCCTAGAACGTCCCCCTGAAGATTTTTGGCAATTCCTGCGGTAGCTGCAATACCGTCATCCACATTATCGAGAATGAGCCTGAGCTCTGCCCGCTTGACAAGCTGAGGCGTACTGGGTACGACCGATGTAACCGGCTGGGAAACGCTGCTGCTATCCATGTTGGCTGCTTCCATCGCTGGAGCCGCCGCTGTTTCTCCCATCGCTGGGGAGTCGGCTGGCATACCTGCCTGTGGGCTAACCGATTCGGAGCTTCTGCTGGTGGAAATTGTGGAGGTGCCACAGCCGGTGAGCAGGCTGGTACTTAGGATCGTGCTGAGTAGAGCAAATTGCCACCGGGCCTGCCACTTAGGCGAAAGGGTCAGAAGCATAGACGTAGCGCCTTTCCAAAACGGTATAGTCCCAGTATGGAGGGCGTACTAACACCGATATTTCGCCGTTGCAGAATCAGCAACAGAGCCTGGCCCAGCATCCAAAATAACGAAAAACAAAAGGATAGGAAGTAAGCACTTCCTATCCTTTTTGATTTAAAGGTTGTCTAGAGGGCGCTCAAGTTTTTGAGAGAGCTACCCGCTGGCGCTTCCGCTTAAGCCAGCTTTAATAGGCCAGAGTCTCTAAAGTTTCACGCAGGTACCGGCGCACTAATTGCTCTAGGGGCGTGGTCTCAACCTCATCGGAATCATGCTCAGCTTTCCACCGCTGGAAACCAGAACTGCTTGCGATCGCGCGCTTTAGGCTCTGCCAAATCTGAGCGTCTTTAGATGAGCGATCAGTTTTTGCCGAACGGGTATCTGCCATAGACGTTACATCCCATCGGGTCACATCAAAAAAGGAGCCAGTGCTCCTATCTCCTTTTCACGATAGCGCAGGCGGCCCAAAGCTGTTGTGCTAACCATCACAGAAAGAGAGATTAAGCTAATCCCGGGGATCAATTTGCAAAGCGGATCCAGAATCGTCAGCCGCAGCGGGGTCAGAGGCATTATCGACCACTGCAGTGTCTGCTTCAGGGTGAATACCCCCATGATGATCTGCGTCGGGAGTATCTGCCTGATGCGGATTGGCCTCCACAGGTTCCGCTAGGGAATCTTCCGCCTCAGAAGAAATGATCGCTAAGGGAGCTGGGCTAGAAGCCTCTGCCTCCAAAGCTTCTGTATCAGCAGCAGCTGCTTTATCAGGGTCTGTCTCAGCCTTGTCTGAGAGAGCCACAGCGTGAGGGTCCGTATCCTCAGGGGGTGAAGCTTCCTCCATCATGCCTAGATCCGCCATGCCTGGATCTACAGCAGTGGGTTCAGCGTCAGGATGAACGGTTGGGTCATCAATGGCTGCTTCTGAGAGGGCTGCCTCCGAGGGGGCTGCTTCCGAAGCGACCCTCTCAGAAGGGGTGAGCTCAGAATCGTTGGTATCTAGCGACTCCTCGACCAGCTCCCAATCGTCTGCCGTTTCTTCTGCAGAAGGAGGGGTTAGCGGCACGGCGCTGGTTGACGACTCGACCCCAGACGCCACCTCATCGAAATCTAAATCAACATCTGCATCAATACCTGCAGTTAGGTCAGCTACCGCCGCTATTTCTTCAAATTCTTCAAGGGATTCCTTCGTCGGTTTCTCAAGGATTTCCCCAAAAGGTTCAGACAATGCAGCAGCAGGTTCCCTCCAGTCCGGCAAAATACGATTAACCCGCAGCCCTAGAACCGTAAAGTCCTGCTTGAGCTTTCCCGCTTCGTAGGGGGCAACTTGCTTAAAAACTCGCTGCGGTGTGAGCAAAACCCGCAGCACGCTAACGGGCACCTGGGTAAATAAATTGGCTAGTAGAAATGCGATCGCAGCTACCAGCAGCCCCAGGACCCGACTGCCCTCCGGCAGCGGCGTCATATCAGACGCTAGAGGTGCTAGAGAGTAAATTCTCCCCAGTCCCCAGACCAAAGGAATGGGGACCAGAGCCGTCAAAAACTTCACCAGCGGATCTCTAAACAGCCGCAGTATGCGCTGGCGATCCTCACTGAGCTTGTCAGGCCTGACCGCTAGAAAAACGAGGCTAAAAATGTAAAAGGGCTTTACCCACTGCATCCAAGCAATGGGTAAAACCCCAATTCCGGCGACTAGCCCTAGCTCCATCCAGGTAGGCAGGAAAGGCTCCCCTGTCGCCAGCCCCAGCAGACAGATGTCCAGCCAGAGCGGTACGACAGCCAATCCTGCCAAATGTACCCAGAGGTAAGGGTCTAGTCGAAAAGATCGCATTCCAGGTTAGGCCATTGCTAGAGTGCGGCGCTTGGAGACTAGGCGGAAAGCGTCAATAATGTCGCCTTCCTGCCAGCCGTTGAAGTTATCAACAGCAATACCGCACTCAAAGCCTTGGGCCACGTCTTTGGCATCATCCTTCATGCGCTTCAGGGAGTCGAGCTTACCTTCGTAGATCACCGCACCTTTACGGGTTACCCGCAGGTTGCAGTTACGAGTGACCTTGCCCGACAGCACATAGCTACCGGCAACGGTGCCCTTGCGCACGGGGAAGACAGCTCGGACTTCTACCTGGCCCAGCGGCTCTTCCACCAGCTCAGGCTCCAGCAAGCCTTCCATGGCGCCCTGAATATCATCTAGCAGGTTGTAGATGATGTCGTAGTCGCGAACGTCCACACCTAGGCGATCGGCAGCCTGACGAGCGCCGGTAGCCAAAGTGGTGTTGAAGCCAACGATGACCGCGCCGCTAGCGGCTGCCAGGTCGACGTCAGTTTCGCTGATTTCTCCAGGAGCAGCCAGCAACACCCGAATCTGCACCTCGTTCTGAGGCAGCTGTTGTAGCGCCGCCAGAATGGCTTCTACCGAACCCTGTACGTCGGCTTTCAGCAGTAGGTTGAGCTCCTTGAGGTCGCCCTCTTGAGCCTGAGCAGAGAGGGTGTTGAGGGTCACCCGACGAGAAGCCATTGCCTGCTGGAGGCGAGACTGCCGCTGCTCGGAAGCGCGGGAGTCAGCCGCTGCGCGGGCCGCTTTCTCATCGGCGTAGACTTCAAACTCATCCCCTGCCGCGGGCACGTCGTTCAGGCCCAGCACTTCTACAGCAAAGGAAGGACCAGCGACATTAACGCGCTTGCCGCGATCGTCAATCATGGCGCGGACCTTACCAAAGACAGGGCCGACTACCAGAGAATCGCCAATGCGTAGCGTACCGTTCTGCACCAGCAGCGTGGCTACAGGGCCCCGGGCCTTATCCAGGTTGGCCTCAATCACGGTACCGCGAGCCAGACGATCGGGGTTAGCGTGCAGGTCTTCGACCTCAGCCACCAGCAGGATCATCTCCAGCAGGGTGTCTAGGCTCTCCCCAGTAATGGCACTAACCGGCACCATAATGGTGTCGCCGCCCCACTCTTCAGGCACTAGGGCGTGCTCCATCAGCTCCTGCTTCACCCGGTCGGGGTTAGCTGCTTCCTTATCGATCTTGTTGATAGCAACAACGATGGGCACTCCGGCTGCCTTAGCGTGGCTGATTGCCTCAATCGTTTGAGGCCGCACACCATCGTCGGCGGCTACCACAAGAATGGCAATGTCAGTAACCCGTGCACCCCGGGCCCGCATAGCGGTAAAGGCTTCGTGACCTGGGGTATCTAGGAAGACGATTTGCTGCTCTTGACCAGCGTGCTCTAAGTCCACGTGGTAAGCACCGATGTGCTGGGTAATGCCCCCAGCTTCTCCCTGTGCCACCTTAGTTTTACGGATGGAGTCAAGCAGGCTGGTCTTACCGTGGTCAACGTGGCCCATGATGGTGACAACGGGCGGACGACGCTGGAGGCTCTCCAAGTCATTGGCGTCGATCATCTCAGTGACTTTCTTCGCCTCCGACTCAGCCTCAGCGGTCTCAACCAATACCTCGAACTCTTCGGCCACCATCTTGGCGGTTTCTAAGTCGAGAGTCTGGTTGATATTGGCCGCGATGCCCTTAAAGAAGAGAGATTTAATAATCTCCGTTTCAGGCACAGCAATCCTTTCGGCCAGCTCATGTACGGTTAG
>DATNQE010000374.1:0-2260 GCA_036702895.1 Trichocoleus sp.
TGCTGCCTTCATCCTGACTCTAAAAAGCCTACAGCGCACGTCTTTTGGGTCATAGAGTGAGAACTTCTTGCACTAACCCAACAGCCATATCAAACAGTCTGTTCAGCTTCTTCCCCCTATAGACACAAAAGTTTTTGTCAAGGAGAAATCGTTTAAAGAGAGCCCAAAATTTGACGCCAACCTACAGGAAATAAAGGCAGTTCCCCATTAAAGTAAAATCGCTGGACATGGAGTTGAGCAAGAGCACCCAACACCGCTGGGCTCTAAGGAGGGGCATTTGACGCTGCAGGCGCTATTTTTTCGATCCCAAGGGGACCAGCCCCCCACACCAACAGACTGGCTGCTGGTGGCGCTGCACGGCTGGGGCGCCAACGCCGACGATTTGGCTGGCCTGGTGCCCTACCTCAATCTTCCCGGCTTTCAAATGCTGTTTCCCAACGCGCCGTTTGCCCATCCGCAGGTGCCCCTAGGCCGTATGTGGTACAGCTTTCCCTACGGCTATGACTTTCGCAGCCCCCACGATTTTGAGGCTCAGGCCGACCTGCAGGAGAGCCGTCAGGTGCTCACCGACTGGTTGCGATCGCTCCCTCAGCAGACCGGCATTCCTTTGAGTCGCACCGTGCTGGCAGGCTTTTCCCAGGGCGGAGCAATGACCCTCGATGTGGGCAGCACTCTGCCGCTAGCGGGGCTGATGGTGCTCAGCGGCTATCTCCACGCGCCGTTACCCCCAGCGCCGTTACCCCTGCACCAACCGCGCCCGGTGCTGCTGGTGCACGGCCAGTTTGATCCCATAGTGCCGCTGCCCAGAGCGCATCAAGTAAAAGCGGCGCTAGAGGCACAAGGTCTAGCCGTGAATTACCACGAAAAGGCTATGGGGCATGAAATTTTACCCGAAGTTATCCGACTAATAACTGATTTTTGCGAAGATTTGAGGCAAAGCGGCGGGCAGCTTTCCCCGGATAATTAGGATAGAGGTGTGATCTCTAACGAGGAAACGCAGGTCTAACGGCCTGTTCTGGCTTCCTATGTAGTGCAGCGATCGCAAAGGGGGAACGGCTATGACAATGATCCATGTGTCTGCGCAGGAAATTTCTGCGATGACGCCCGAGTCGGTAGCAGAACTTGCTACTCGGCTAGAGCAAGATGCTTACGAAAGCGCTTTTGAAGGGCTGAGCGACTGGCATCTGCTGCGGGCGCTGGCGTTTCAGCGGCCCGAACTGGTGGAATCTTACGTGTACCTGCTCGACATCGAACCTTTCGATGAAGAGTAGGGGCACCGGGAGCACACCGCAAACCAGCCGACAACCAGCCCTAATTGGGTCAGCTTGAACGGGTTAGCTTGAATCGGAAAGGACGAATTCTCATTGGGGTCGGGGGCGGCATCGCAGCCTATAAGGTTTGCGATGTCGTTTCCGCATTGGCAAAAGAGGGCCACGAAGTGCGCGTCGTGCTCACCGAGCAGGCGCAGCAGTTCATCACGCCGCTGACGCTGGCAACGCTGGCGCGCCACCCTGCCTACACCGACAGCGCCTTTTGGGATGCCAGCCAAGGCCGCCCGCTGCACATTGAGCTGGGGGAGTGGGCCGAGGTTTTTCTCATTGCGCCGCTAACGGCCAACACCCTGGCTAAGCTGGTCCATGGCTTTGCCGATAACCTTTTAACCAACACGGTGCTGGCTTCCACCTGCCCGGTGCTGCTGGCCCCAGCCATGAATACCGATATGTGGCAGCAGCCCCCGGTGCAGGAAAACTGGCAGCGGCTGCTGAGCTTTTCGCGCTACCACAGCGTAGGGCCGGGGGCAGGGGTGCTGGCGTGCGATCGCGTTGGCACCGGGCGCATGGCCGAACCGGCGGACATCTTGGCCCAGGTGAGATCGCTGCTGCACACGGGCGGCAGGCGCGACCTGGCCGGGCAGCAAGTGCTGATCAGCACCGGCAGCACCCGCGAGCACTTTGACCCCGTACGCTTTATCGGCAACCCCTCGACAGGCAAAATGGGGCTGGCCCTGGCCCAGGCGGCGCTACATCGGGGAGCCCAGGTAACGCTAGTGCATGGCCCCATGGAAGACAGCCTGCAGCAGCGGCTGTTGGGGATTCAGGCGATCCCTGTGACCACAGCCGAGGAAATGCATCAGGCCATGGTGACGGCGCTGCCCCAGGCCGACTGGATTTTGATGGCAGCAGCGGTGGCCGATGTGAAGCCAGCAATACAGGCAGCAACCAAGCTGGCTAAAAAAGATTTGCCGGAAGCTTTGCGGCTG
>DATNQE010000386.1:0-2711 GCA_036702895.1 Trichocoleus sp.
GGGTCGGATCTGCTGACTATTTCCCCCAAGCTGCTCGATCAGCTCAACAGCACTCAGGAGGAGCTAGCCCGTAAGCTTGATCCGGGAAAAGCGGCGGCAATGGACATTGAGCGGATTTCGATGGACGAGGCCACTTTCCGCAAGATGCATGAGGAAGACCGCATGGCCTTTGAAAAGCTCGATGAGGGCATCAAAGGCTTTAGCAAGGCGCTGGAAACTCTGGAGCAGTTTCTGGCGGAGCGTCTGAGCAAGCGCTTAGAGGGCGATAAGAAGGTCAATCACGCTGCCGATGACCTGTTTCAGGCATACGACCTAGACGGTGACGGCTTTATCACCCGCGAGGAGTGGCTGGGTACCGATGCCGTGTTTGATGCCCTCGACATCGACCATGACGGCAAGCTAACTCTAGCCGAGATTGGCTCGGGATTGGGCGCTGCATTTCAGCTGGTCTAAAGTCAATTAGACGGCAGAACTATACTTCTAATCTAAGTTCAGATCTGAATTAAATAGGTAGAGGCGCAGCGAGCTGCGTCTCTTTTTTGTTGGTTCAGGGCACTGCGGCTTTGAGCAAAATCTATGGTGACGTATTTGCTGGTCCTATACCTCACTGCCAGATTGCTAATAGCCAGGTTAGTCAATGCTGTCCCACAGGGTCGCAGTGTTACGAGATAATGACATGGGGCATTGAGACCCGGCACAAGCTTTCTCAATCGCTACCTCCTGCCTCACTCACCCTCCTCTGCAACGTCATGGCTTACTACATCGCCCCACGGTTCCTAGACAAACTCGCTGTTCATATCACCAAAAACTTTCTTGATCTGCCAGGGGTGCGGATGCCGCTGATTCTGGGCGTCCACGGGCGCAAGGGGGAGGGCAAAACCTTCCAGTGCGAACTGGTCTACGAGCGCATGGGAGTAGAAGTTGTTCACATTTCTGGTGGAGAACTGGAAAGCCCCGATGCGGGTGATCCGGCGCGGCTGATTCGCCTGCGCTATCGCGAGGCAGCTGAGCTGGTACGGGTGCGCGGCGTGATGGTAGTGCTGATGATCAACGACTTGGATGCGGGCGCCGGTCGCTTTGATGCGATGACCCAGTACACCGTCAACACGCAGCTGGTCAATAACACTCTAATGAACATTGCCGACAACCCCACCAACGTGCAGTTGCCCGGCAGCTACGACGAAACCCCGATCCGGCGCGTGCCGGTTATCGTCACAGGCAACGACTTTTCTACCCTATACGAGCCGCTGATCCGCGAGGGGCGGATGGAGAAGTTTTACTGGGAGCCCGACCGGGATGACCGTATTGGTATCGTCAGCGGCATTTTTGAGCCGGATGGATTGAGTCGCCAAGACATTGCCAAGCTGGTGGATACGTTCCCGGGGCAAGCAGTGGATTTTTATGGGGCGCTGCGATCGCAAATCTACGATGAGCAGATCCGCCACTTTGTTCATGAGGTGGGTCTGGAGAATGTTTCTCGCCGTGTCGTCAACAGCACCAACCCGCCCACCTTCCGCAAGCCCGACTTTAGCCTGTCTCATCTGATCGAGGTCGGCCATCGCATCGTGTACGAGCAGCAGCGGGTTCAAAACATGCGGCTGGCGGATCAGTACAACCGCGCCCTGCGGGAGCGCTCTAACCAGTTTGCGCCACCGCAATCGGCTCCTCCCGCGCAGGAAAACTTTTACCGCGCCTATCAAGAGCCCGGTAACGGGAGTAAGCACGCCCCCCCGTCAGATTCTCCTACCGCTCAACCGGCAACACATGCCCCCGCAGCTCCGACGGCGGTTGCTCAAGCCTCTAACAACGGACGGCTTCAGCCCGAAGTGGTCGAGAAAGTGCGGCAGCTCTTGGGCCAGGGGCTACGCATCGGCATGGAGCACGTCGATCAGCGCCGGTTCCGTACCAACGCCTGGCAAACCTGCGCCTCTGTGCAAACGCAAAATATTAGCGAAGCCACTGCCAGCTTGGAGAAGTGCCTGAGCCAATTTCCCAACGACTATGTGCGGCTGATTGGAATTGACCCCAAGTCAAAGCAGCGCGTGATGGAGCAGATTATCCAGCGGCCTTAAGTAAGGCAGCGGGCAAGAGGCAGAAGGGAAATGGGTTAAGCCGTGAAGAGAGGCCGCTGGGGAAATTAGCCCTCATCAGCCCAAGGCGGCTGCGGTAGCCAAGGCAAATCTGTCGCGCCGTAATCGTACCCCAGCTGGCTCAGCAGGGTAGTCAGCTGTCCTCGGTGGTGGGTCTGGTGGTTGAACAGGTGGGTCACCAATATCCACGTCGGCACCGTTCGCGTTTGGCCATCAACATTACTAGTGTACTGAAAGGGCTCGGATAACCACAGCTCAGAGAGAGTAGTGGTCCAGGCTACGATGGCTTGGTCTAGGACCTCTCTGTGCTGGCGCAGCGCCTCAAATGAGCTGTACAGCTCCTCACCAATTGTTTTGCCCGCTGCAGGCTGACCTAAAAAGCGGTCTAGCCAAATGCGATCGCTATCGAGCAGGTGGTTCAAAGTGCTGTGGATCGATTTGAAAAACGCGCCTCGATCCGCCTTACGCTCTTTGTCCGGAATTTGGGCGCAAACCTCGTAAAGCCGCCGGTTTATCCACTGGTTGTAAGCCGCCAGGATGTGACAGTAAGTTGGGCTGATCATTACCCACCAAGTTACGGAGAGTGGGCAATGCCCACCCGGAAAAATTTACAGCGGGCCG
>DATNQE010000388.1:0-2205 GCA_036702895.1 Trichocoleus sp.
GCAGGTGCTGGAGGTGCGATCGCGCCTCCAGCACCCGATTGAGCGTCTCGCTAAGCAAGGAATAGCCCTCCAGGGCCATCTGCTGCCGCGCCGCATCTAGCGAGGCCAAAAGTAGGTAGCTGGGACTGGTGGACTGGGTGAGCTGAAGTGCCCGCTGCAGCCGCTGACGACATATGCGATCGCCCTGCACGTGCAGCATCGAGGCTTGGGTCAGGGCAGACAGCACCTTGTGGGTAGACTGCACCGCCAAATCGGCTCCGGCTGCTAGAGCCGGGGTCGGCAGGTCGGGGTGAAAGGTAAAGTGGGGGCCGTGAGCTTCGTCAACCAGCAGAGGCAGACCGTAGCTGTGGGCGATATCAGCAATGCCGGCCAAATCTGAACAGATGCCTTGGTAAGTAGGAGAAACCACCAGCACTGCGCGGCTGTCGGGGTGCTGCTGCAGCGCCATAGCCACGGCCTCTGGCCGAACCGCTCCTACCAAGTCCCAGCTTGCATCGTACTCAGGCTGTACCCAGACAGGTAGAGCTCCCGACAAAATCAGGGCCGACACGACCGACTGATGAGCGTTACGCGGCACGACAATTTTTTCACCCGGCCGGCAAGCGGCCAGTACGGCTGCCTCAATGCCGCAGGTAGAGCCGTTGGCTAAGAAATAGGTCTGCTCTGCCCCAAAGGCAGCAGCAGCAAGGGCCTGGGCCTGAGCAATGGCACCTTCGGGGGCAAAGAGGTTGTCTAACTCGGGCAACTCCGGCAGATCGGCGGCAAAGACCGATTCGCCCAGCAGCGCCTGTAGCCGTTTGGGAATGCCCTGGCCACGCTTGTGCCCCGGCGCGTAGAAGGCAGCATGAGGGCGGCGAGCGCTCTGAGTCAGCGCTTCTAGAAGGGGCGCCTGAGTCTGATCGAGGGAGTTGCTAGCTTCCAAGGGTGTGTTCGGCGAGGGGTGTGTTCGGTGAGGGCGTGTTCAGCGCAGCATGGCGGAGTGGTGAAACAGTTCAAAGCCAGCTCCTAGCCTAAACCGCCCTGAGAGGGTGTTTGAGGAGTTCAAAGCTGACCTGGATCCCCTCCTGTCCCCCTGTAGCCCTTATGGGCATGCGCCAAGCGCGTAGGAAAAGGAGGGTGAAAAGTCCTCCTTCTCGGGGGAATTAGGGGGGGCATTGCCGAGCAAGTGCACTAAAAAGAACGTTTCAAACATCCTTCGAGGTTTCAGGAAACCCGGCCGCCAACAGCACCCCTAGTCAACCGGATCGCAGCGGATTTCTACTAAAAACCCGTCGGGGTCGTAGAAGTAAATACCTCGCCCGGTGGGACGAGTGACGGGGCCGTGGTCAATGGGCACCTGATGCTGGCGCAGAACCTCGACAGCGCCATCGAAGTTTTCTGGGGCAATGTCAAACGCTAGGTGATTGGCGCGGGTAAAGGCTTTTTCAGGGTCGGGGTGGGGCGGTGCGAGATCGGGAGTGCAAAACAGGTCGAGTACGGTGCCGTCGGGCGTCACAAAGTTGGCCACTTGACCGGCTGCCACCATTTCCTTGAGCGTGCTGGGCACCTCGTCCCCGGTCAGCTCCCGCAGCCCAAGTAGGGTGCTGTAGAAGTGGCGTGAGGCGTCTAAGTCCTTCACGTTTAGAGCAATGTGGTGAACCCGCCGGAGCAGGCCAGGCGATAGGGTTGGTGAAGAGGAATTCATAATAGATGGGGCTGAGCGATAAAGGGGTAGCTGTCTTAGGGGCGTTTAAAGAGGCGGCTTTCACTGGATTGAAGATAGGTGAGAAGCCCGTATTTCACTCTGCTGCTAAGGCTGTAGCTTAAGCCAGGCATAAACCCCCGTTAACGTAGCGTGTAACCGACCACAGTATTCTGCTTTTCCATAGGGGAAGCGCTGACAGCATGTCCATGCCCAATTTTATTGTCTATGCTTGCCCCACGGGGGCGCTGGCAGAGCAGATACAAAATTTTTTCGACCAGAGCCTGGCAACTTTGGGCCCCAATGCCGCCCATCAGTATCCACCTCACTGTACGCTCGTCGGCTTCTTTGAAGACACCTTAGGCTCTGTGCCGCTTTATACACGGGCATTGACGCGGGCGTACAACCGGGCAGTGCGATCGCGTCCTCATCCTGCGATCACCGTCAAGGGCTTGTCTTTTCGCCCAGACTGGCATGGACTAGAGCTAGAGGCGCCCTGGCTACAGCGGCTAATGGTGGATTTT
>DATNQE010000390.1:0-4675 GCA_036702895.1 Trichocoleus sp.
CCAAATCGGATCTGATGATCATTAACAAAATTGACTTAGCCCCGTTAGTAGGGGCCGATCTGGGAGTCATGGAGCGCGACACCCTACGGATGCGAGGCAAAAAGCCCTTTGTCTTTACTAATCTTAAAACTCGCCAGGGACTCGATACGGTCACTCAGTTTATTCTTCAGCATGCCTTTGCTGACGCTGCATTCACCCCCGCTGGAATACAAAATCTGCCTTAAGGTGCTTGAAATTTCTCTAGGGAAAACCGTATAGCCAAGCAAATTGTGCTTTAAGCTACACTTTTGCGCGATTCCTGACTCTAATATCTCGCTTGATTGCAAAATTTTCCACTTCAGTGGCGTGCGTTGTTTTTGTTGAGTCAGGAGCGAGCTTGAATGTCAAGTCGAATCAATCGCAGAAAGTTCCTGTTGTACGGGTCAGCGACCATGGGAACTGCCATGCTGCTCAAGGCGTGTGGCGGCACTGGAACAACCGGGGCTACCGCTGAAGGCGGCGCTACGGGAAGTGCGCCAGCAGGCGGTAGTGGCGAATCCATTAAGGTTGGTATTCTCCACTCCCTCAGCGGCACGATGGCGATCAGCGAAACTACCGTGGTAGACGCTGAGATGCTGGCTATCAAGGAGATTAACGCTGCTGGTGGCGTCCTCGGTAGGCAGATTGAGGCCGTTCAGGAAGACGGCGCTTCTGACTGGCCCACCTTTGCTGAGAAGGCAGAAAAGCTAATTGACCAGGATCAGGTAGCAGTCGTCTTTGGCTGCTGGACCTCCGCTAGCCGCAAGGCTGTGCTGCCCGTGTTTGAGTCCAAAGACCACATGCTGTGGTATCCGGTGCAGTACGAGGGGCAAGAGTGCTCCAAGAACATCTTCTACACAGGCGCTGCTCCTAACCAGCAGATTGAGCCCGCTGTAGACTGGCTGCTGGAAAACAAGGGTAAGGAGTTCTTCCTGGTAGGCTCTGACTACGTCTTCCCCCGCACCGCCAATACCATCATCAAAGAGCAGCTCAAGGCCAAGGGCGGCACCACGGTCGGTGAAGACTACCTGCCCCTGGGCAACACCGAGGTAACCCCCATCATCACCAAGATCCGGGCTCAGCTCCCCAATGGCGGCGTTATCTTCAACAGCCTCAACGGCGACAGCAACGTTGCTTTCTTCAAGCAGCTTCAGGGTGCGGGTCTGACTGCAGACAAGTATCCCGTAATGTCCGTCAGTATTGCTGAAGAAGAAGTTCGGCAAATTGGTAAGGAATTCCTGCTCGGTCAGTACGCCTCCTGGAACTACTTCCAGACTGTTGAGAGCCCCGAGAACGAGAAGTGGGTGTCTGACTTCAAGGCTGAGTATGGTGACGACCGAGTAACCAACGACCCCATGGAAGCGGCCTACATCATGGTCTATCTGTGGAAGCAGGCTGTTGAGAAGGCGGGTTCTTTTGATATCCCTGCTGTGCGCGAAGCGGCCTACGGCCAGACCTTTGCCGCTCCCGAAGGCACCGTGACCATGGCTCCCAACCACCACATCTCCAAGACGGTGCGGATTGGTCAAGTTCGTGATGATGGTCTGTTTGACATTGTCTGGTCCACCGAAGGCCCTGTTGATCCAGTGCCCTGGAACCAGTACGTGCCCGACACCAAGGGCTTTGCCTGCGACTGGTCTGATCCCAACAAGGGCGGTAAGTACCAGGCCTAATCTCTAGGGAGGCAGGGCGGTTTAGGTATACCGCTGCTTTGCCTAGGTCGATGGCGGAGGCGCAGCCAGACTGTGTCTCCGCTTAACCTCACTTTATTCCCTCTATACTTCTGATTCCTGGGTTTCTAGTTCCTCAGGGGAGTTGGGCACAGTGTCGTAGCTCGACCCTTGAGGGGAATCTAGGGAGCTTGGCCTCTGGCCAGGAGTCTTTCCCAGTTAATTCTTCAACGGGTGTAAAACTGCTCCGGAAGACTCTGACCGGTTTTTTAGCGCATGCTTTGGCTGATACCAGAAGCCGATCGGAATACAGCCTGTATCAAGCTAGTTAGGACATTTGAGAGGAATGGGGTGTGGGGGCTGCGCCCCCAACCAGGAATTTCATCCCTGCACCCCGTGTCCTAAGCAATCTGACTACTGCTATAGATGTGTTTTTTGAACTTTTTCGAGCTAGGTGCCTCGCTAGTATGCTCACCTAGGCAGAGGAGTGTAGACAGGTAGGTCTGCTGAGGCAGGTTGAGCCGCTGGAGAGGTCTTTCCTGAGGGCTGGTTTGCTGGACTGATGCCAGCCAAGTTTGTTCCAAACGATTTAGGTGATCGCTGTGATTGAGGGCTTATTGGGCGGCCTGTTTGACGGCATCAGCATCGGCGCGGTGCTGCTGATCGTGGCGCTGGGGCTGGCCATCGTCTTTGGACTGATGGGCGTGATTAACCTGGCCCACGGAGAGCTGATGATGCTAGGAGCCTACACCACTTATGTGGTGCAAAACGGGGCGAAGGGCCTAGGCGGCTGGGCTGTTGAGAGCTATATCTTTGTGGCGCTGCCCCTGGCGTTTATCGTGGCAGCGCTGGTAGGTCTGCTGATGGAGCGCAGCGTCATTCGCTATCTCTACGGCAGACCGCTGGAGACGCTGCTGGCCACCTGGGGCGTCAGCCTGATTCTGCGGCAGTTTGTGCGCAGCGTGAACTGGCCAATGGCGATTGGGCTGACTGTCTTTGCGCTGCTCTTTGGCGTCGGGCTAGCAGTGCTTAAGCGCTACGCCGACTGGGAGCGGATTCGCAGCTGGGCCAATCCTGTGTTTCTGGGGTTGTCGATTGCGATCGCAGCCCTGGCCGGGTTCATTTTGCAAAGCTCTGGCAGCGCCAAGTTTACCCGCGCCTGGTTTAGCGCCCGCAACGTAGATGTGACGCCGCCCTCCTGGCTGCGCGGCGGTATTGCCGTGGGCAGCGCCCTGCAGTTTCCCTACGCCCGTCTATTCATCATTGTTCTAACGGTGGTTTGCCTGGCAGGCCTCTACTGGTTTCTGCAAAAGTCGGCTTGGGGCCTGCGCATTCGCTCGGTGACTCAAAACCGCAGCATGAGCGCCTGTTTGGGCATTCCCACCGAGCGGGTAGACGCGCTGACGTTTGCACTGGGCTCTGGCCTGGCGGGCATCGCGGGCTGCGCGGTAACGCTGCTGGGATCGGTTGGACCGAACCTCGGCGGCAACTACATTGTGGACGCCTTCATGGTGGTGGTCGTCGGCGGCGTTGGCAAGCTGGTGGGCAGCATTGTTGCTGCGCTGGTGATTGGCATCATTACCTACCTGGTGGGCTCGGGCACCCTGGCGCTGATGGTGGCTCCGATTGCGTCGCTACAGCCGGTTACGGACTTTTTCACCTTCTTTGCCACCACTAGCATGGCGAAGGTTATGGTGTTTGCTCTGATTATTGCCTTCCTGCAGGTGAAGCCCGCAGGAATGTTTCCCCAAAAAGGCCGCTCGGTGGAGGTATAGGTCATGGCTATGGATATTCCGGCACCGGCCAGCCGTGCCAAAGCGCTACGTCAGAAAAAGCTGCTGATCGAGGTTGGCCTGGTTGTTGCGATCGCGCTCTTTCTCATTTTGATTTTGCCCCTGCTGGTCAGCGGGTTTCGCCTGGGGTTAGTGGGCCGATTTTTGGCTCTGGCCATTGTCGCTCTGGGCATCGACCTGATTTGGGGTTTTACTGGCCTGCTGAGCCTGGGCCACGGCATTTTCTTTGCCTTGGGCGGCTACGCCTTCGCCATGTATCTGACCCTGGCTGAGCTAGGCGACGGGCAAATGCCTGAGTTCTTTAGCCTCTACGGGGTGTCATCTCTACCCTGGTTCTGGAAGCCCTTCTACAGCCTGCCTTTTACCCTGCTGGCGATGGTGATCATCCCGGCCATCGTGGCGGGGCTGTTTGGCTATCTGGTCTTCCGCAACCGGATTCGGGGGGTGTACTTCTCGATTTTGACCCAGGCGGCGCTGGTGGTCTTTTTCAACTTCTTCAACGGTCAGCAGAAGTTGATCAACGGCACCAACGGCCTCAAAACTTCCACCAGCACCTTTTTGGGGCAGCAGGTGGGCAGCCCCAACATTCAGTTCTTTTTCTACGTCGTCACGGTTATCGCTCTGGTCCTGGCCTACGGGCTCTGCCGCTGGCTCACCAGCGGTCGCTTTGGCCGCATGCTGGTCGCGATTCGCGACGATGAGAACCGGGTGCGCTTCTCCGGCTACAACCCGGCCAGCTT
This sequence comes from Trichocoleus sp., assembly GCA_036702895.1. Classification (GTDB taxonomy): domain Bacteria; phylum Cyanobacteriota; class Cyanobacteriia; order Phormidesmidales; family Phormidesmidaceae; genus JACVSF01. The sequence goes on from DATNQE010000390.1 coordinate 4,222, forward strand.
CAAGGTGCTGGTGTTTGCAGTGTCGGGTGCGATCGCAGGCGTTTCCGGTGCGCTCTACACGGTGCAGTCGGGCATCATCTCGCCCCAGGCAATGGACATTGCCTTCTCGATTGAGATGGTGATCTGGGTCGCCGTGGGCGGTCGAGCTACGCTGATTGGCGCAATTTTGGGCGCGGTGCTGGTGAACATGGCCCGCAGCTTGCTCAGCGAGCGCTTTCCCGATGTTTGGCTGTTCTTCCAGGGGGCGCTGTTCCTGCTGGTGGTCACCTCCTTGCCCGACGGCATTGTGGGCTGGGTGCAATCGCGCTTTGGCGATCGGCTGCCGTCGTGGCTGCGGCCGTCTGAGCGGGGCTCCTTCCAAGAGGAAATGGAGCTAGAGGCTGAGCTTTACCGGGAGAAAGAGCTTCAGGAAGCAGCCGATAAATAGCGGTCCATAAGTTCACATCCCCATGAG
>DATNQE010000397.1:0-7538 GCA_036702895.1 Trichocoleus sp.
TGACCGCTAATGGGAGGCGCTTTTTTGAGTGGAATTAGGGCTGCTGAAGAATGTTGCCCGGAACAGCGCTGGCCAAATCGAGAGGGTCGGCGGCTTCCAGATCTGGGGCCTGACTGCGTAGGTGTTCCTCCAAGAGGGCCAAATTTCGCACATTGGACTTGTAGGCTGCATCAAACAGGTCACCCACCAGCGGCACCGTGCCGACAACGGACTCTAGGGCAATGTTGAACGCCATTTTGCGCAGCACGTTGCCCGGCAGCCGAAAGCGGGCCGCTAGGAAGAGTACATAGGCAGAAACACTTGTAGAGATCAGGTCGCCCGCCCCTGGTACGAGTCCCAAAATTGGGTCTAGTCCAATGCGAAAGCGGGTGCCGGGGATACCAATGGCGGTATCCATGATGCGGCTGATGCGGCGAATGCGGTTGAGATTTCTGAGGTAAGCAGCGGTGTCCATAGGGGTAGTGGTTGTAGAAGGGACAACAAGGGGGAAAAGCTCGAGCGCCTGTATCTGCCTGTATCTTCTGCGGGGGGAGGCGGTAGTGACAGCGGCGGAACCCGGCGGAAACAGGGGTGAAGTCCACACTCTGAGGTGAGATGTGGGCAGGTTTGTTGGTGCGGAGCAGGGGCAGCCGGTAAGCCAACGAGGTTGCTCATGACGCCTGCTCCTTGGGCAACCAGGATTTGAAGGTTTGCCGGATAGAGCGGCCTTCCTGCACAAATACTAAGGGCAGCAGGGCTATTAGGCGTAACACGCTAGAGAGGGCAAACACGCCCCAAATGCCGCCGTAGCGAGGCGTTTCAGCTAGGAATCCACCAGCGGTTGTGCCCAACGCGCCGCTAAGGCCGGCAATGGCAGCTGCGATCGCAAAGTACTGGGCCTGGTGCAGCACGGGAGCAATGCGCATTTGCAGGTTGTTGTTGCACAGGTCAATAGCAGCCCAAGTGCCACCACCGAGCAAATGCAGCAACGGAAACCAAACCCAGATTGACAGACTGTTAGCGCCGGTTATTAGCCAAAACAGCGGCGTAACAGCCACAAGAATGCCAACGATGAGGAGCAAAAAGCGATTGCCCAAGCGATCGGCAATGCGCCCCCATACCAGCATGAGCAGTAAGTTTGCCGCTGCCGACAGACTGTTGTAGACCGTTACCAAGCTGACATCTAGCTCCAAGGTGTCTAGCAGGTACAGGTTAAAGAAGGGGTTGCTCAGGTTGACAGCAAACATCCAGACGGCAAAGTAGAGCAAAAACCGCAGAAAGTTGCCGTCGGGCCAGGAGGTCTCCTTAACTTCTGAGGTAGCCTCTGAGGAAGTCTCCAACACAGGCTCTGAAGCAGGTTCTAAAGACGCCTTTGAAGCAGACTCTGGAAGTGTTTCTGAGAGGAGTTTTGCAATGTTTTCTGAGGGTACTCCTGAAGGTATTTCTGGGGTGTTTTCTGAGGGCGTTTCTGGCGCCTCCATCGATAGCTTCACCCGAGATGCAAACGCCTTGGCGCGCAAGAGACCAAGCTGCTGCTGCGGGTTGACATCGACCATCACGGTCTGAAACCCCATGCTGACAAGACCCGCCGCCATGCCCAGAACCAGCACTAAGCTGTACCCTTGAAACGTTCCCCCTGGCCAGCGGGAGACAATTATGCCTGCCAAAGGAATAGCTAGCAGACTGGTCAGACTGCCGATGCTGTTACGCAGACCAAAGTAGCGGCCTCTAAGCTGATGGGGCACCAGCGCAGCCAGCCAACTCAGCCAGGAGGCGTTACCCAAAGCTCCCCAAAAGCTTGTTAATAGAACAATCGTTAGCGTCAGGGTGATGAGCTGGTCGGTGCTCAGCAGACCGCGATGGGCAAGGGCAATACCACCGACTAGCCCAAACCACAGCAGGCGCGAGGGGCAGTAAATAGACACGCTGTACCAGCGGCGGCTACTGGTGCGGTTGGAGAGGTAGGCTCCGATGGGCTGCACCAGGTTAGAGAGCATGGGAATTGAGGCCAATAGGCCAACCTGGGTAGGAGTAGCGTGCAGCTCTACTAAAAAGTTGCTGAGCAACACCCCGCTGGTGCTGGTAATGAAAATGGTGGCAAACAGCGCATCTAGCGTAGAGGCCCGCAAGCTGTGGCGCAAAATCTCCTTCTCGCCGACCGGATCCGTAGCCACTTTAGGATCTAGATCGGGAATGAGCGGCAGAGCCGTTTTTGCCGTTTTAATTTGCGGCAGCTCTTCTGCTAAGTGGGGTTTAGCCGGGATCCAGTCCATTGCTTGGGAAGTTAGGGAAACACCTGCTTGAAAAGCCTATCGGTTTGAACCAGGCTCAAGCGGGAGCCATTAGTCCCTGTCAGCCTAAATCGCCTGCTGCTGGCTCAAAACCCCCTTCTGGGGAGGAACAGAGTCTTTCTGGAAGGGGATTTTGTGGAAGGAGAGAGTCAGGCGTTGAAGAGATGGGTCAGGCGGTAGAGGGGAGAGTGAACCGCAAGTTAGATGCGCTTCCTGATGACTCAATAAAGGATGGGGAGTGACGTATCTCTGTAGGTATCACTACGATGTCTAACTCCAACATTGACCCCACAACTCTTGAGCCTACAGGTGTTCAGCGCGATAGCGAAACGCCTGTGCCTAAGAAGCCTTCCGTTTTGTTCTTGCTATCGACTTCGATTGGCGTTTTGGTCATTGTTCTGCTGTCTTTCGTCATCTACAACGGTCTTTCTCCCCAGTAGGGGCTTTAAGCTGTTTGGCTTGATGCCTCCAGCAGCGACCGCCGCTGCTGGAGGGCCATTGAGAGCAAATGAGGAAGTCAAAAAAGCGAGTATTACAAGGCAACCTCGTAAATTTCAGCTCGTAAATCCCAAGATTTTCTGAAAAGGAGGGGCTTGACGAGAATTTATCCCAGATTTACGGGAATTTACAGATGGTTTACAGATTTACTGAATGGGAATGCTTAAAGTGATTTGCAGGATAAGGGCTACCAAGTAACTCTTTCGGCCTAAGCAGGCTGACTCAAGTCAAGCGATTGTTCTGACCTAAAGATTAGTTTCAAGCGCAAGTAAGGCCGCTATACTGTATTTCCTAAAGCGATATACGCCTAGCTTTTAACTCTCCTTCTTACCCACTTTGCTCCCCCACTTTTTGCTCTTAAGCCATGTCAGCCTCCAAGCTCAACCGCCTCATTGAATATATGCGCGAGACGCTAGCGGTCCCCGCCGATGCGATCTCGTTAGGTCTGCGTCACGCTGGGCAAGCAACTAATCTGCTGCCGATGGTGCTGTGGCAGTACGGACTGATTTCCCTAGAGCAGCTCAACCAGATTTTTGATTGGATGGAAGGCGCCTAGAGCGCTAATGACTCGCGCTGTTGTCAAGGGCAGGATTCGTCTGCGTTTCAGGAAAAGACGGGCAGCCTGCCAAATCCTTTAAAGGCTTTTGAAAACTAAATCTTGCTGGCAAAGCGATCGCACGCCTCGACCAGATGGTGGACGATGCCGGGTTCGGTAGCGGAGTGACCGGCCTCAGGCACTATGATAAATTCGGCCTCGGGCCAGGCGCGGTGAAGCTCCCAGGCCGTGGTAGCGGGGCAGACGACGTCGTAGCGGCCTTGCACAATGACGCCGGGAATAGAGCGAATGCGATCAACGTTTTGGAGGAGCTGATCAACAGGGTCAAAGAAGCCTTTGTTGACGAAGTAATGACACTCGATGCGGGCAAAGGCAGCAGCAAAGTCGTCGGCCCCAAATTTCTCGATCAGCTCTGGGTCCTGCACCAGCTTGCTGGTGCTGGCCTCCCAGATTGACCAGGCGCGGGCAGCTTCAATGCGAATGGTGCGATCGGGACTGGTGAGACGTTTGTAGTAAGCGGTTACCAGGTCGTGACGGTCCTCGGGCGGAATCGGGGCCAGGTAGCGCTCCCAGGCATCGGGGAAAATATAGCTAGCCCCTTCCTGATAAAACCAATGGATTTCTTTGGGCCGCAACGTGAAAATGCCGCGCAGGATGAGCCCAGTGCAGCGCTCGGGGTGGGTTTGGCTGTAGGCCAGGGCTAGGGTACTGCCCCAACTGCCGCCAAAGACGAGCCAGCGGTCAATGCCGAGGTGCGATCGCAGCTTCTCAATATCTGCTACCAAGTCCCAGGTAGTGTTTTCCCGCAGCTCAGCATGGGGTGTGCTCTGGCCGCAGCCGCGCTGGTCAAAGAGCACAATGCGAAACTTTTGCGGGTCAAAAAACTGACGATAAAGAGGAATGGTGCCGCCCCCAGGCCCACCGTGGAGAAAAACAACAGGTTTGCCCTCAGGATTGCCTGACTCCTCATAGTAGAGGGTGTGCAGACTGGAGACGGGCAAAAAGCCACTGTTGTAGGGGGCGATGGGGAGATAGAGCGATCGCATGGGGGGCTAAGTCATTGGCTATCGCCATTGTGGCAGCCAATGGAAGCAGTGTCACATTGAAAAGCCCGCTTTGAAAGGCCTGCTGATGCCCTAAGAAACCTTTACCGGAGAAGTTTGGCTAGCGATAGCCTCTCGAGCTGGGTCTTCGACAGTTTCTGCCAAAAACGCTTCAGAGATTTCGGCTGGTAGCGTATAAGACGAGTCGTCTACTGGGGTTCTTAGGGCGTAGTCTTTACCACGCACCACCTCCCCGTAATGGGGTCACGGTAGGCAAGAAAAGGATTTTGCTTTAAAGGCTTGTTACAGAGATTCGTCATCGTCCCAGCTGGTCTTACGCATACCTCTATCTTAAGAAGCAAAACCGCTGGAACTACGTGATTTAGCCGGGTTTTATAGGTGATCTAAGGAGGCTCATCGGGTGACCTACATCACAGAGTGATAAAGAGCTGTAAGTTGCTCAACTTACGCTCTGCTTGAGCTTTCGGTAGATTCCGCAAGCGCTCTTTCTTAATGTGAAGAAGTGCCCGGAGGGCTGCCAAGCTGCCTAGGCAAAGCCAGGACAGCTCAGCAGTTGATAGACCAAGGGGGCAATGGCGACGCTGATACAGCTGAACTTGGCTAAACAAGTCTGCGGTATCTCTTTTTATCGTCGGTCATGAGCACAGAAATTACATCAAGCCGAAGTGAAGTTTGCCTTTCCCTGTATCAAAATGGCAAGAAGATTCCGTATTTGCACGAGACTTAAAAATTACTTTACTCAGCTTTTAAGTTGACCTGAGAAAGTTGCAAAGGGCCAAAAGCGTGCCAGCCGGTAAGTTAAGCCCTTTTCCTCTTTTTGCCATTTCCGCGTTGTGCTATTACTGCTGAGAAACGGCCTGCTGCCCCGAAGCTTTTCTAAGAGCACCTGCTTAGGAACGTTGTGCTGCTACTGATTAACGCAATGGCAGCAAGAAGTAACTAGGCCAATTAACGATCGAGCCCTAACGAAAGCGGCGTGCTGACTGGTGAGAGCTACATCTTCGACATTAGCAGCGCTTACACCAACGACGCCAATGCTCAAGACATGGCTGATTCGGACTGCTCAGGGTTAATAATTCAAATGTCAGGCGACGGCAGATGACGAGGCGATCACTTCTACTAGGGGCTTTCGTTTACAGAACCTGACATGGTATGAATGACCGCCTTCGCATTTTGATAGGCCCGTTATAAGCCAAGAGAACTTTCAGCGGATTAGCGAGGCAGCCAAAAATTGCCTAACCTGGGCTCTCATTACATACTATTAAGAGCGTTTGGAGAAGCACTGGCAGTTTAGCTGGCCCTAGCCGTTCATGTTGATTCGTTCAAAGGAGGCTTTCCGATGGAATTTGCCGTTTGGCCAGGTAAACCTCACCCCCTGGGCGCGACCTGGGACGGAAACGGAACGAACTTTGCCCTGTTTTCGGAAAACGCAACGGCGGTAGAGCTATGCCTGTTTGATGAGAGCGACCATGAAGTGCGGGTGGCGCTGCCGGAGGTGGAAAACTATGTGTGGCACGGTTATCTGCCTGATGTAAAGCCGGGCCAGCGCTATGGTTACCGGGTTCACGGCCCCTTTTTGCCTAAGAAGGGGTTGCGCTTCAACCCTCACAAGCTGTTGATTGACCCCTATGCGCTGGCCATTGAGGGTGACCTAAAGCACACCGAAGAAATTTTTAGCTACCCGTTTGATGTGCCCGTTGCCGCTGATGCTGACCTGTATTTAGATGAAAAGGACGACGCTGATTCGGTGCCTAAGGGCGTAGTGGTCGATCGGGTCTTTGACTGGGAGGGCGACACACACCTAGGGACCCCCTGGCACAAAACGATTATTTACGAGACCCACGTTAAGGGATTTACCCGCCTGCATCCGGGGGTGCCGGAGGAAATGCGGGGCACCTATGCGGGGCTGGCTCATCCAGCGGCGATTGAGCACTTCAAGAGCCTGGGCGTTACCGCTGTAGAACTGCTGCCGGTGCATCATTTCAATGCGTTTCCGGGGCACCTGGCTAAGGCAGGGCTGCGCAACTATTGGGGCTACGACTCTTTGGGCTACTTCGCTCCCTACTCTGGCTACAGCGCTAGCGGAGAAGTGGGCCAGCAGGTGCGCGAGTTCAAGCAGATGGTGAAAGCGCTGCACGCCGCCGGAATTGAGGTGATTTTGGATGTGGTCTACAACCACACCGGCGAGGGTAGTCATCTAGGCCCAACGCTGACTTTTCGCGGGCTCGATAATGCCGCTTATTACCGCCTGGTGGAGGATTTGCCCCGCTACTACATGGACTTTACGGGCTGCGGCAACTCGCTGAACGTAGGCCATCCTCAGGTGCTGAAGCTGATTATGGACAGCCTGCGCTACTGGGTGCTGGAAATGCACGTGGACGGCTTCCGCTTTGATCTGGCCTCTGCCTTGGCGCGGGAGCTGTACGAGGTGAATACGCTGGCGGCGTTTTTTGACATCATTCACCAAGACCCGGTGCTCTCGACGACCAAGCTAATTGCAGAGCCGTGGGACCTGGGCGAGGGCGGCTATCAGGTGGGTAACTTTCCGCTGCTGTGGTCGGAGTGGAACGGCAAGTACCGCGACTCAATGCGCAACTTTTGGCGCGACCACGACTGCCGTTTAGGCGAGTTTGCTTACCGCATTACCGGCAGCTCGGACCTGTACCAGGGCAACGGCAGGCGGCCCTATGCCAGCATCAACTTTATTACCTGCCATGACGGTTTTGCCCTGCGGGACTTGGTGAGCTACAACAAGAAGCACAACCTGGCTAACGGCGAGGACAACCGCGACGGTGATACCTACAACCACTCCTGGAACTGCGGAGTGGAAGGCGAAACAGACGACCCAACCATTTTGCAGCTGCGATCGCAACAGCAGCGCAACTTTTTGGCGACGCTGTTGCTTTCCCAAGGCGTGCCGATGATGCTTGGTGGGGATGAGTTTAGCCGCACCCAAAAAGGGAACAACAACACCTACTGCCAGGACAACGAACTGTCTTGGTTTAACTGGGATCTGTCGCCTGAGCAGCAGGATTTACTGGCTTTCACTCAGCGGCTGATTCGCTTTCGGCAGGAGCATCCGGTATTTTATCGGCGGCACTGGTTCCAGGGGCGTGAGATTCACGGCTCGGGGGTAAGCGACATCGGCTG
>DATNQE010000280.1:0-5454 GCA_036702895.1 Trichocoleus sp.
GCCTTTTGGTGAAAGCCCAGCTGCGTCCAGGTGGCAATTTCGCAAAACTCCTCCAAAGTTCCTAGCCCTCCCGGCATGGCGATGAAAGCATCGCTAAGATCAGCCATCAAAGCTTTGCGCTGGTGCATTGAGTCCACCACGCGCAGGTCGCTCAAGCCAGTGTGGGCCACTTCCTTATCCACCAGCGCCTGCGGAATCACGCCAGTGACGGTGCCTCCGGCGACCAATACGGCATCTGCGATCGCACCCATCAACCCGACGTTGCCGCCCCCGTAGACCAGCTCAATGCCTTGGGCAGCTAGCTCCTTTCCTAACTGCTGGGCAGCGGCCAAATAGCTCTTTTGAGCGCCAACGTTAGAGCCACAGTAAACACAAACTCGCCTCATGTTTTCTGTTGGTATCAAAAGGTCCAACTCAGCTAATTCGACCTCACCACTTTAACCAAGCCGCTCTGGCCTGACAACTGCGCTCAAGGCCGCTCCGGCGGCGCAGCCTCGCTCTCAGTGGGCGCTTCGGACAGCTCGCCTGATGATGCTAAAGCCGCGATGTGGACCAGAGCATCGCCCTGATGCACCAGGGGATTTTGACTGTGCCCGATGACAATGCCGTCAAGAGGGCTGTGAATTGTGGCGAGCCGATCGCCAAATGTATCTGAGACAAACCCCAGCCGCTGCCGCTTTTTCACGGGTTCACCCAGCTGCACCTCTCGGTGCCAGATGCCTCCCCGCGAAGCCCGCACCCAACGAGTATGATGCGACTCTAGCTGCATGACGGGCTCAGGCAGCTCGGGCATAGTGACCATGCCTAAGTGATGTAGCACCCGGTTGATGCCCTCGACGCCCATTTGTATTGCGCTCTCGTTGAAGCGCAAAGCTTCCCCCGCCTCGTAGAGCAGGGTGGGAATGTGGCGTTTGGCCGCCGCTTGCCGCAGAGAGCCATCGCGCACCGAGGCATGCAGCATAATCGGTGCCCCAAAGGCTTTGGCAAAAGCGTACGTTTCTGGATCGTCCAAATTAGCACGAACTTGCGGTAGGTTAATGCGGTGAATCGCCGCCGTATGCAGATCAATGCCGTAGGTGCACTGGCTCACCACTTCGCGCATAAACAGCGCTGCCAGCCGAGCCGCCAACGACCCCCGCATAGACCCTGGAAAGGACCGGTTCAGGTCTCGTCGGTCGGGCAGATAGCGCGACTGCTCCAGCAGCCCAAAAATATTGACGACCGGCACCGCAATGACGGTCCCTCGCAGACTGCTCGGCTTAAGCGGGCGAATCGCCCGGCGAATAATCTCCACCCCATTGAGCTCATCCCCGTGGATGGCGGCGCTGAGCCAAAGTTTGGGGCCAGGCCGGCGGCCGTTGATGACTGTAACCGGCAGCGACAGTAGGGTGCCGGTGGGTAGGCGAGCAATGGGCACATCGACTCTTAAACGCTTGCCGGGCAGTATTGTCTCACCGCCGACCGTGAAGGGCTCTACTAGGCCAATCTCTTTCTGCTGGGGAGTTGGCCTAGGCGCCCGGCGGGACGGGGAATCGCTAGATGCAGCATCAGGCGAGCGGTCTGATGCAATCGGGGAAAGGGGCACTTCACCATCTTTCAAGGGACGAGTTAACCTCCACACCAGTCAACTCTATGGGCTCAACTATAGACGAATTCCCCAAACGAAATCCCCAAAGGAACTGTACTTACTCAACAACAGCCGTCGATGTAACCCTCCCTCTTAGGGCAGTCAGGCTGAAGCAAAATCTCCGTCAATCGGTCGAAGTAGTTCCGGGTATTGCCGTCCATAGTAGTAGAAAAGAGCAGAAGAGTCGGCTTTTAAGGCAACTTTAGGAACAATTTCCCGTTTTTGCCGCTTAGGCTTGCTATTTGAACCCATTAAAGTCAACAGCAAAAGGCTAGATATAAAACCTTTTGCACAATTGTCGTTGCTATCTGTGCAGCGAGGCGATGCTGGATAAAGGATCGCCTGCTTGTCTCCTGGCTTACGCATTCACAGCGCCTTTAGCTCCTCACCCAGTTAATTAGTCATGTCCACATCACGCCACTGTGCCTTTGCTCTGTTGGGGTTGGCTGGCCTTTCGCTGCTAGGGCTGCCCGGCTGTCGTCTCAATCTAAGCGAGTCGGGTTCGCAGCAAACGGCCTCAATGGTACAGTTCATAAAACCTAGCCTTGAATATTTGAGCCGCATGACCAGCCCTTTGTCGTTTGATGTCGCCTCTGACTTTTCCAGCGGTGTCGCCATGGTGCGCACAGGCGAAAGGGTAGGCTACATCGACCGCAGCGGCAGTCTAGTTATCAGCGTGACGGATCGCAACGTAACTGTAGCCACCGAGTTCGTTGAAGACCTGGCGCTGGCTCGAGTGGGTGAGTTCTACGGCTATCTCGACCGTTCCGGAGACTGGGCAATTCCGGTACAGTTTAGGCAGGCCAAGCCCTTTTCCGGTGGGTTAGCCGCCGTGCAGGGGGGCAACAAATACGGTTTTATCAATCGAGACGGCGAGTGGGTGATTGAGCCCCAGTTTGACTTGGCAGAAAGCTTTGCAGACGGGCTTGCCGTAGTTAAAACCGGCGGTTTCTACGGCTATATCGACCCAGCTGGGAGGCAGGCTATTCCTGCCCAATACCAGGACGGCTGGAGCTTTTCAGAAGCACTGGCGGTGGTCAAGGGGAAGGACGCTGGGCGGTATGGCTATCTCAACCCAGCGGGGGAAGTTGCGATCGCGCCCGCCTACGACGGCGCCTTTAGCTTCTCCGAAGGGCTAGCCCGAGTGCGCCGGGGCAGCAAGTTTGGCTATATCAACCCTCAGGGCACTCCGGTAATCGACTTCACCCTAGATTTTGCCTCGGACTTTTCCGAAGGGCTGGCGGTAGTGCTGATCGACGGCAAGTGGGGCTACATCGATCAAAGCGGCAACGTCGTCATTACGCCCCAGTTTGACTACGCTGCCGACTTCTCTGAAGGGCTAGCAGCGGCCCAGTCAGGCGGGCTCTACGGCTTTATTGACAGGACCGGAAACTGGACTGTTGAACCCAAATACAGTAATGTAGGCCCCTTTTCAGAAGGGCTTGCCCGAGTGCAGATGGACAATCGCTGGGGCTTTATCGACCCTGCAGGCAATCTCGTAACCGGGGCGCCCTCCCGTTAGCAAGGGCTGAGGCATGTTGCTGTTTGGGCAGAGCAGGATTTAGGCAAAGCAATCAAGCTCATATCTGAAGTCGTGCCCTCAAGATTCTCGGCAGGGCAGGCTTCTCCAGCGGGGAAATTGCCGCTAACTACGGGCTCTCACGAGGGCGAAAAAGGCAGAAAGGAATTTGTCAGTTTGCGGTAGCATAGCGGCGTACGTGAGGGTCAATTGCGATCGCTATGGTTCGCTTGCGCTTAGGTCTTTGGATTTTAGGCACAGTGCTGTTGGGCGGCAGCCTCGGTGGCTGTAGCCGGCATTTAGCGCCGCCAACAGTTGTCCCTACCGCAACGCCTGTTCCGGCTGCAAGCCCCGTTGCCCAAACGAGCATCCCTGCTGGCGCAGGCGGAACCGCCATAGGAGTAGCCATTGAGCCCCCTCGCCCTGCGGCACTTAAAGCGGAACGGCCCGATGCTGAGGTCAACGTGCGATCGCAGCCCACTACCGGGGCCGATTCTGTCGGTGGGGGCGCGGTGGGCGAGCAGGTAGAGCTGCTGCGGCTAACTGAGGGCGAGGGCGGCTACACCTGGTACTACGCCCGCTTTGGCTCCGGTGTTGAGGGCTGGGTGCGGGGCGACTTTATTGATCTCGGACAAGCCGCCAGTGCCAGCGTGGTCACCCCGGTCAACTGCGGAGAAGCTCGGCAAAAAGCCTTTTTTGAAACCAGAACCTACACCGTCTATATCTGCGATACGGCCGACGGCCTGCGCTACATCGGCACCAACAAAGTGACCCGCGAATTTCTGACGCTCACCGAGGTGCAAGATAGCCAGGGTACCTTTGTCGCTATCAACGGCAGCTATCAATACCACGTCAACGACGGCACTTTAGCGGTTTATCAGGTCAACAAGGGCGAATACACCCAGATTGATGGCGAGCAGGTCGTGAAGCACCAACGCTCGAACTAGTTTTTCCTAGCGGCCCGCAACTCCCTCAGATGCCAACTAACTCTCCTCGCAGTACGGTAACTGCCTGACCGCTGAGATAAATGCGATCGCCCTCGCAGTGCACCTTGACCACACCGCCGCGGCTCGAAGCTTGGTAGGCCAACAACTCAGATTTGCCCAGCAAATCCTGCCAGTAAGGGCCAAGGGAACAGTGTGCAGCGCCCGTTACCGGATCTTCATTAATGCCAATGGCCGGGGCAAAAAAGCGTGAGACAAAATCAAATTCCAGACTAGCCGGGCCCACTCCTGGAGTATTCGCTCGGCTAGTCACAATCACACCTTGGGTCGGCAGCGCCGCAATACCCTCAAAGTCGGGAGCCAAATCGCTTACCGCCGCCGCTGAGGCTAGCTCTACAAGATAGTGCTTGGCATCTTTACCAACGAACTGAATCTGCACCTCTCCCAGCGCCTCGAGAAGCTCTGGAGGCGCATCCGTCGCCTGCACCGGATTGCTGGGGAAGTTGAGCGTAATCCAGTCACCGCTGCGGCTAGCCGTCAGCACACCGCTGCGGGTTTGAAAACGAGCTTCCTGACCAGGGTCGAGATGACCTTCGGACCAAAGGGTATGGGCCGTAGCCAGCGTGGCATGCCCACACAGATCGACCTCTGCTGCGGGTGTAAACCAGCGCAGATGAAAGCCGTCCTCAATCGGGTACAAAAAAGCTGTTTCAGAAAGATTCATCTCGGCCGCCACCGCCTGCATCCACTCGGCATCTGCGGCTTCAGCCATGACGCAAACAGCGGCCGGGTTACCGGCAAACGGTTGGTTAGTAAAGGCGTCAACTTGAACAAAGGTCTGGGCCATGGCAGTCTTCCTGAGCGGCAGAGGATGGAATTAGGGGGTGTTGGGGCGGTTAGACACTGGGTGGGCAGGCACTGCGGCGCGGGTCCAGCCAAAAACTGCGGGACTCCGTTAGGCCTATAGGCAACCTATCCAGAGGACAAAGTGGAAGGGAAAAGGCGCAAGGAAAAGGGGCTAAGGGTAGGCTTAGCGGTTGAGCAGGAGGGGGAACGGGGCTGATGACGCAGCGGGATAAAGCCGGTACGGCCACCACTGCTAAGCCTCGATTAGTTTCCGTCAAAACGCATTATCCCTGGTAATAGCGACGCTCTAGCCAAATGCGCACCGCTTCTTCAGAATCGAGTTGCTCAGTTTTGCGGCTAATAGGGTCATACACCGACCAGAAGGTTTGCCCGTGGCGTTCGAAGCAGCTTACGCGAGGCTGCTGACTAGGCGCCAGGGTGTTGAGCAGCGCTTCTAGCAGCCGCTGTATCGGCGCCTGGCGGCTCTGACTGGCGTTGCCAGCAGGTTTGGTGTAGGG
>DATNQE010000421.1:0-2368 GCA_036702895.1 Trichocoleus sp.
AGATTTTGGAATATCCCTTTGTCCGCCAGCTGAAAGCTGAGGGAAACGGCCTGGCAGTTGAGCCGGGCCGCCTCAAGAATGCGAGACATGAGGGAAGTCTTGCCCATGCGCCGAGGCGCTTTGATCCGAATCAGTCCGCCCGGCTGCAGCACCGTTTTGTAGCAGGTCGTCTCTACGGTAGAGCGCTCTACATAGAACGTTGAACCGAGAGGCACCTGCCCCCCCGGCACATCCGGATCTAGGGCCACTTCGGTCTCTTCAGAGTCGGTGCCCTCAGGGCCTTCGGGTAAGGGGTCGGGGTAGTAAAAGTCGGCTAATTCCAGCGTCAGCTTAAAAGCGTTAAAGCACAGCTTCAGGGTCTGCTTATCTACGCCGGTCTCACAGGCAAAAATTTTCATCAGGGTGTCAACGGCTAACCCCGTGCGTTCACTCAGCGCCTCCAGGGTGTAGCGATGGCCTCGATTCTCGGCAAACTCGGCGTCTTGCTTGGCCTGCTGGAGTTTTGCAAATCCCGACGGCGTAAGGATTACGCCTCGTCGGCGTCGGCGCTTAGGTGGGGTCATTGACGTTAGCAACCAAAGTAGATTGACTTGAGGCCAAAACCTCAGAACCATGATTCAATTCTTGATTCAGGCTGGCCCAGGTCGATTCCTGAACGAGCGTTTGGCAATCTCATAAGCAGCGGGTGCTGGGAATGCTGCCCTGCAGGTCTAGCCGCTGCTCAACCCCCTTTAGACTGCACGCTTGCAGAACTGCAAAAATCTTACTGTCATTGCGATCGCAGAACCACCTAAGTTTAGGCTTCTTAAGTCAGGAGCAGGTAAAACGCCTAGAAACAGGCCGTTTCATGAATCGGATGGTCTCCGACCGGCCCCATTCCCCAAGATAGACCTCCGTTCCTGAGTTAACACGTTGGCAGGATAAGCGCTTTATGGTCCCAAATCTTGCCCGGCGCTAACCACCCAGCTTGAGACGGTAGCCCCAAGAGCAGCTTAACTTTCTCGCTAACAGCCTAAACTTAGGCGGTATGAACGGGCGCGGCAGACCACACTGATAGCCATTCAGCGGAGAACTCGAATCCCCCTAAGGCCGCTGCTATGAAACCCTCAAAACTCCTGGAAATGCTTAAAGCACTGCTTCCGAAGAGGTGCCCGCCGACTGTCTCCAGCCCAAACGCCATACCTCGGCTGCCGTATTTACAGCGGTAGACAAACCGAGACAGCGCCGAAGAAACAGCCGCTAGGGCACCACGCCCCCAGATCTCTTTGCCAGAACTCCAAAGGAGCCATCATGCCCCATAGCCGCTGCCACAGTCCCCCCGACGCATCCTTCTTCCTGCACACTGAAAGTTCTCACGGGGCTGGAAATCCTGAAAATCCATCCTGTTTAACTCAGTAGGGAGAAAATGCGATCTGCATCTCCTCTATACCGGCATCACATGCTGGCAACTGGATCTTTTTGAGGAAGCTTGAGCTGGCTCAGGGTTCGCGGAACCTGGCTCGCCAGCACCAGCAGCAGCACGGTGACATAGCCCACCAGCGCCAGCCACAGCAGGTGATTGCTGTGGTCGTAAAAAGCTGCTGCCGCCAGCGGCAAAAAGCCAGCGACGAAGGCTACCAAAACCGCGTTGCGCAGCGTCTGGCCTTCTTTCATGCCGATGAAATATCCCTCCAACATAAACGCCACCGCCGTAATTTGCAGCAGCGGCAGCAGCCAGAGCGCGACATCAGTAATGTGGGCGCTAATTTCGCTATGGTTAGTCAGCAGGCCAAACACCGCTTCGGGAAACAGTACCGTCCCTAGGGCAAACCCCAACGCAATGGGTAGCGCCGTTGCGATCGACACTAGCAGCAGCGGCAGCAGCAGCTGGGTTTCTCCCTTGCCTCTAAAGTTGCTGGTTAGTGTTTGGGTGGTCATGCCCACCCCTTGAATCGTGAACTGGCTGAGCAGCGCGATCTGCAGCAGCACGCCGTTTTGGGCCAGGGTAGTCGTGCCCATCGCGGCGCTGAGGTTTGTGAAAATAGCGTAAGTCGAGATCAGCACCAGAAAGCGCACCAGCAGGTTGCCCTTAAGGGCGACGGCCTCCTTCAGAGCGGCCCAGTCGAGCAGGTTCGGCAGCGCTGCCCGCAAATCCTGCCAGCGAATGGTGAGGCAAAGCGCCACCAGGCCAACCAGCAGCGCCAAAAATTGACTAGCGGCTGTTGCCAGACCCGCGCCTGCGCTCTCCCAACCCCAGCGATTAATCATCACGTAGTCCAGCAGCACGTTTGACCCGTTGCCCATGAGCGAGATTAGCAGCACTACCCAATTCATCTCCCGCCCCAAAAACCAGCCGATTAGCACGAAGTTGAGCAGAACGGCGGGGGCA
>DATNQE010000422.1:0-2500 GCA_036702895.1 Trichocoleus sp.
AACACGCCACTGCCCTCAACGACGTAGTAGCCCCCCTCAGTAATGGTCAGCGTGACGATACGGCACTGCAGATCGGCCAGGGTATCTATCACAGCCTGGCGATCATCCGGCGCAAACAGGTACCGGACAATAGAACCCATGACCCGAGCGTGATCGCCTTGGGGGGAGCGCTCTACCAGGGTGTACAGGCAGTCCTGGAACTGCAGGGCATCGCGCATTTTCTGGTCATACTCCAGCAGGCCAACGCCGCAGATGCCCCAGTCGCTGCCAGGGTGCTGCTCTAAGTAGTTGTCTAGATAGAGTGCCTGGTGAGCCCGATGAAACCCCCCTACGCCAAAATGCACAATGCCGTAGGAAACAGCGCTGCGATCGTATTGGGGCACCCGCACCTGACTGGGCAGGTGCGCGAGGGACGATTGATTCAGCTTAGTGACTGATTTTGCGCTGAGGCTGTTGTTCATAGGGCTGCTCCAGGGTGAGGGGGTGACGACGAGTTTTGGGAACAGTGAGGCCTTGCGGGTCAAATAGGTGACACAGCTCCCCATCGAGGTAAAGAGGAACCCGATCGTGCAGGCGGCTGGAGTTGTTGCCCCCGGTCTGCACAGTAATCATGTCCCCACCCGCCACCTTGACGTAGAGGAAGGTGGCGCCACCCAGCTTTTCCATCACCAGGACCTCGCCAGTCATTGTGGGGCTGCTGGCATCGAGCTGCAGGTGCTCGGGTCGAATCCCTAGCGTGGCGCGATCGCCAATCGCTAAATTGCCGGGGATGACCGGAACCGTCACGGTGGAATTCCCCGGTAACCGAACGGTGGTGCCGGAGTCGTTCACGGCCGTTACCGTCACCGTCAAAAAGTTCATCTTGGGAGAGCCAATAAATCCGGCCACAAACAGGTTGCGGGGATGGTGATACAGCTCCAGCGGTGAGCCCACCTGCTCGATCAGGCCGCCCTGCAGCACCACAATTTTGTCGGCCAGGGTCATGGCTTCGACCTGGTCGTGGGTGACGTAGATCATGGTTGACTGCAGGCTGTCGTGCAGGCTAGCCAGCTCAATGCGCATCTGCACCCGCAGGGCCGCATCCAGGTTGGAGAGCGGCTCATCAAATAGAAACACTTTGGGATTGCGCACTAGGGCTCGACCAATGGCGACCCGCTGCCGCTGCCCACCGGAGAGAGCCCGGGGCTTGCGATCAAGCAGGGGCTCTAGCTGCAAAATGCGGGCGACCTCTCGGGCCCGCTGCTGCCGCTGGGCTTTGGATACTCCGGCCAGCCGCAGGCTAAAGGCCATATTTTCGGCCACGGTCATGTGAGGGTACAGCGCATAGGTCTGAAACACCATGGCTAGACCCCGCTTGTCTGGCGGCACATCGTTCATGCGATCGCCATCGATCAGCAGGTCTCCGGAGGAAATATCTTCTAGCCCGGCAATCATGCGCAGCAGAGTGGATTTACCGCAGCCCGACGGACCGACAAAGACGACAAACTCACAGTCTTGGATGTCGAGATCAACGCCCTTGATTACCTCGCTGTCGGTGTAGGTCTTATGAATGTCTCTTAAAGTGACGGTTGACATGGGAGGCTTCCATTAACTCATTAAGGAATAAACAAATGGCTACTTCACAGCGCCAAAGGTGAGACCACGAACCAGCTGGCGCTGACTCAACCAGCCGAAGATAAGAATCGGGGCAATAGCCAAAGACGAGGCCGCAGAAAGCTTGGCCCAAAACAACCCTTGGGGACTAGAAAAGGAAGCGATAAAAGTTGTTAGGGGAGCAGCCTGAGCAGTCGTTAGATTAAGGCTCCAAAAAGCCTCGTTCCAGGACAAGATGATGGCCAAGAGACCAGTCGAGGCAATGCCGGGTAGTGCCAGAGGCAACAGCACGTGAAATACCTCTTGCCGAGTAGAGGCCCCATCCATGCGGCCCGCTTCAAGAATGTCCTTGGGGACATCTTTGAAGAAGGTGTAGATCATCCAGACCACAATCGGCAGGTTGATCAAGGTGTAAATGATAGCCAGGCCAATTCGGGTATCTAGAAGGTTCGTATTGCGAAACAGAATATAAATCGGCACCAGCACACCGACCGGAGGCAGCATCTTAGTAGACAGCATCCAGAGCAAAGTGCTTTTTGTCCGCTTGGTTGGGAAAAAGGCCATGGCATAGGCCGCAGGCACGCCTATGAGCAGGGCCAGTAGGGTAGAGCCCACCGAAACGGCAATGCTATTCATGGCAAACAGGAAGTAGTTTGCCCGGTCTTGAATCACCTCATAGTTTTCCAGGGTGGGCTGGAAGAAGAGTTTAGGCGGTACGGCAACCGCAGCGGCTTCTGTTTTGAAGCTGGTCAGAAACATCCAGAAGATGGGAAAGAACAGAATGCCTGCCACCAACCAGCCCAATACTGTTACCAACAAGCGGCGATAAAACTTAGCTTTAACTGCCATTGTTCAAGCCTCTCTTAAACCTCTAAATTTCGAGCAACAACTCGCATCAGGAGAATGG
>DATNQE010000453.1:0-3126 GCA_036702895.1 Trichocoleus sp.
CTAACCAATCTGTCTACTGCTCTACATCAGCGTTGAGCAGGGGTTCTAGAGTTGGCTCAGCCCGAACCGGACGCGGCTTCTCTATCTAGGGGAAGTTCATGAACAAGCCCACCCAAAAGTATTTTTATTTTAAGAATTACTTAGAAATAAATTCTATTCGAATTGCGATTGTGACATAATCAAGGAGCAATGACCGGCAAATCGGTCGGTTTTTGGGTGATTTGTGCTGCTGAAGACAAAAAAGTTGACCTTAGCGTGATCCCTCAGCTTTTGGCGTTAAAACCCAAGGGGTTGCTGGCAGGTGACGGCCTCTCTAGCTGTTGGCCCTACGCTAGGAAAAGCCTGTAAGCGAGTGGTTGGATTCCTGATTTTGCATCAGCAGCTTCACAGTTCAGCCAACCCAGATTGAGCAGCCAACGGCTAGGCTTTGCCCTTTGTATTGGGAGTGCTTACAGTGTCCGCAGTGTTGTATTAACCGCGCAGTTAGGATGAACAACCTCAATTCAGCTTCAGAACCCCTAGCATCCAACGCAGCTGACCTATCTGTTCAGCCAAAACCTTCAGAATCTCGCACCCTCAAGCGTCTTTGGGGTGGTTTTTTGGTGCTTGTGGGCTATCTGCTCTCACCCCTGTGCTGGTGGAACGATTTGGTCATTAATCTGCCCATTGCGCTGGCCTTTGGCTACGCGCTGAGCTGGTTTTACCCGCCGGGGCTGGTGCCATTTACTATCGCCGGGTACTGGCTCTCCAACGTTGTCGGCATGGTGCTGATGCAGCAGGGAACGATGGGTGTGCTGCGTCCTGACGCTGAACAAAACCCTCGCAAAGCCTTTGTTAATGGCTTACTCACCTCAACGCTCTACACAGCGCTGATTGTCGGCCTGCTGCAGCTCAAGGTCGTGGAAATGCCCGATATTTTTGCCCCAGACGTCTGGGTGCAGGTGAGCGACTACTTGCCCAGCTGGTTACCCCTGTCTTAACGGCTCCAATGAACTATCTGCTTCTGTCCACGCTCAGCTTTTTTGTCGGTATTGTTGTTGGGTTAACCGGCATTGGCGGCGCTTCGCTCATTACGCCTATGCTCATCCTGTGTTTTCAGGTGCCCACGTCGGTAGCGGTAGGGTCTGATATTGTGGCCGCTACTCTAATGAAGCTAGTGGGCGGCTTTAAGCACTGGCGACAGCAGACCCTCGATTGCGATGTGGTCAAATGGCTAGCGTTGGGCAGTGTGCCGGGTGCTTTGGCAGGGGTCGCTCTGCTGGGACACCTTAAGCAGTCCTCCCTCAATTTTGATGCGCTGCTGTTGAAGCTGCTCGGCGGTGCCATCCTGGGGATTACTCTAGTGTCGCTGGGTCAACTCGCGGTGATGACCCTCTGGCCCGACCTCAAGCTCCCCAGCCTGCCCAAAATTGACCTGACTACCTGGCAGGGCAAGGTTCAGAGTATGGTAGTCGGCGCGGTGCTGGGCTGCATTGTGGGTTTGACCAGCGTTGCTTCGGGTTCGATGTTTGCCCTCGTGCTGATCGCCTTTTTTCAGCTGGATGCTCGCAAGCTAGTGGGCACGGACCTGGCTCAGGCTGCTATTCTCCTGGGCTTTACCTCTCTAGGACACTTGGGGCTGGGTACGGTAGACTGGCATCTGGTAATTCCCATCTGGATTGGCTCGGTGCCGGGTGTGCTGCTGGGCGCGAAGCTCTGCCAGATTGCCCCGCAAAAGATTTTGCGCTTTGGTATTTATCTGCTGCTGACCCTGGTGAGCTGGAAGTTAGTCGCTCCCCTATGAAGCCCGTTGATCTAGGTATGAGTCAGAGGTTTAGTCGGAAGTTTTGGCTGAGCGTGTTTTTGGGCGTGGCTTTTCCACTGAGCGTATTTGCCCTGCTCGCTACCCTGGTTGCCGTAAACCCCGATGCTTTGCCCTGGGATACCTCCCTGATGCTGGCGCTGCATCCTTTCGCGAATCCTCAGATGGATCGGGTAGCTGCGATCGCATCTCAATTCGGCACCACTTGGGGCGTCATCCCGGTAACGCTGCTGCTAATTGCCGTTGCCGCGTGGAAAGCACGTTGGCGCATTGCTATTTATCTAGGCCTAACTTTAATAGGCAGCAGCCTGCTCAACAACGCCCTAAAAACCCTTTGGCACCGTGCCCGTCCTGCCCTGTGGGAAGTGGCAAAACCTCACCTCGACTTTAGCTTCCCCAGCGGTCACGCCATGTCAAGCATGACCTTCGTGGCGACCCTAATCTTGCTCAATTGGAACAAACCCCTCAACCCTTTTCTCTTGGTGTATGGCGGCCTGTTTGTAGTCATCATTGGCTGGACCCGCCTGTATTTAGGCGTCCACTTTCCCAGCGATATTTTGGCGGGGTGGATGGTCTCGATTGCTTTAGCGGTTAGCACTGCGCTGCTCGTATTTAAGCCCGCTCAAGAAGCAGAGACTGCCATCAGCGATGAACAGTAACGGTGCTTTCACGACTTCTTAGTTAACAATTTGAAGGCCAACGGTCTGTAGGA
Source organism: Trichocoleus sp. (assembly GCA_036702895.1). Taxonomy (GTDB): domain Bacteria; phylum Cyanobacteriota; class Cyanobacteriia; order Phormidesmidales; family Phormidesmidaceae; genus JACVSF01. Next base: position 2,514 of record DATNQE010000453.1, read on the forward strand.
TGCTCAGACCTTCAAGTCCAAAGTTTAGGCCTCGAAGTTTCATGTTCTAAGGCGGGGCTAAGGCATTGACGGCAGCGGCACCCTACAGCGAACGAGGTTAGAGCATGATGCGGTTAAGGGCGACCAGCACTTTATTGGGGCTGTCGGGGGCGGGCTGGGGCTTGCTCCATTCGTACGGCTTGGCATAGCCGCGCAGATGTTGATCGCGGATGTAGGTGTCCACGTTTTCGGCAGTGCCGATGACAACGATGGTGAGAAAACGGGGGTCGGGGTTGATTTTGATGGGGCCAGGATTGTGCGTCATGGCAGTTGTTTCACTCCACTGAGGTTGGGAGAGTCTTGAATGCTTAGCTATGCAGGGGGATAAACACTCAACTCCCCACAAACCAAAACCCTCAAAACTCTTGAAGTGATACCCAAAACCAAAGCCACCCTGCTGCTTTTTTGCCATAGCAAAATCAGGGTGGCTAGTAGAGTGATAAACTGCCCTCTAGCCCTCCTAACTGTTTGCGCAGTTTTGAGGGTTAGTCGCCTGGGGCTGTTTGCGCAGCTTCCAGGTGACGCTTTGATTGCGGATATGTTTTTGTACTGAAGAATCACCCTACTGGAGATT
>DATNQE010000466.1:0-2724 GCA_036702895.1 Trichocoleus sp.
TTCAATGCTCCTGCACAGTAAAGGGGGCTTCATATAGGAACAAAAACTAGCCGCTACCAAGACAAGCTCTGCCGGGAGCTGCCTTTAACTGACATCTGTAGGTGAACCCTCAGCCGAGCTAAATCTTTGAGCTAAACAAAGGAGCATGAAAAACTCTTAAGAGAGTTAAAAGTGGGTTTAGCTGAAGGTGCGATCGCGCTGTCTTGAGAACTAATTTCTAAACACCTGTAGAGACAATCTATGTAAAAGATAAAGCTGCTCTGCCTGAGTGAATTTGTGGCTGAGTATAGAGACATCAAATTGATATTGGGTAGTGCCCTTAGAGGTTCCCTAGCGACAGCCGGATTCAAGGCGGCTAGTTCTGAAATCGCCCTTGTAGGGCGCCGAAGGACACCAATGTCAGTAGTTGGCTTTTTCAAGGAGTCCCCTGTGAAGCCTCGTCCATCTAACAGCACTGTCGAAGCCGAGATTGCTGCGATCGCAGCCGCAGCGGCTACCCCTGTCGAAAAAGTAGACCGGCTGCTAGAAGTTGCCCAACAGCTTCGGTCGCAGCCCCAGTCGCAGCCCGAAGTCCTGGTTCACCTCTACTGCCAGATCCTGGAGCTTTGCCAAGAGGGTGTCTATCCTCTGCTGCAGGCCAGGGCTTTGGTAGGGCTGGCAGAGAGCCTGCGAGCGGTCCCTTCAGGCGGTGCAGAGACCCTGCTAGAAGCCCGTTTAGCCTCCCAGGAAGCATTGCCCCTACTGCAGGAATATGCTGCTCCGGGGGAAATTGCAGCGGCTGAGATGGGCCTGGGGTTATTATTTCAGGCACTTGCCGCTTTTGGGTTGGCTCAGCTGCCAGAGACTGTGCAGATCTATCAAAGGGCCCTGCGAGTTTTTACGCCCGCTGCCTACCCCAAGGAGCACGCCGTGGCGCAGAACAATTTGGCCATTGCCTACCTCTCCATGCCCCCCGCCGCTAGCCAGGAGCAGCAGCTGGCAGTACATGCCTTTGAGCAGGCTCTGGCCGCTGTTAACCTGATGGACCACCCCAGCGAATACGCGATGCTGCAAAACAATCTGGGTAATGCCCTGCAGTATCTGCCTGGCCCACTCTCACCGGAGCTGAGTCGTCGAGCCCTGCTGGCCTACGACGAAGCGCTCAAAGTCCGCACTGCCCACGATACACCGCTGGAATATGCCCATACGCTAGCCAACAAAGCCAATGTGCTGCTGCAGCTGCCCGACGATGAGCAGCATCCAGAGGCCGGCAACCGCCAGAACCTACACCGTGCCAAAGCGCTCTATGAGGAGGCCGAGGCTGTCTTTCGGCAGCAGGGCCAGACCCGTCAGGCTGAGGGAATTATCACTACCCTGGCCGACATTGCTGCCGAGCTACAGCTGTAGGCTCAGCGCTAGCGACGGAGTTTGCGTGGGCTCATTCAAGGCTGCCGCTCAAACGCCAAAGCCCAGACTAAAAAATGTTGCAGATTATCTCGAAGATAAAAAATTGAGGTTAAGAAACGCCAAGCGGCAACCCTCAGTTTCTACTGTAGGAATAGTGCGGCAATATCCGTCTAGCAATACCCTGTGGTCTGTCCCCGGCTCCCTAGCTTATGAGCATTTTCCCTTTTACCTCTCAGTCGGCGGCGGTTGCGCAAAGCACCGAGATTCTCCGACTGCAGAGCGGCCCCCATGGAGCGAAGTGGCAGCCGGCTATTTATCGCCTGGCTAAGCAGTACGACCTCAACGGAGAGGTGCGCAGCGAAGGCGGTGAAACTTTTGTGGTTGCCAGTGGCCCTCAAAGTGCTATTGATCAGCTGGTGGAGGCGCTGCGATCGCAGTTTCCAGCTCTAGCCTCAGCCAGCGCCATTACTCGCCAGCCCTGCCCAGGAGAACCTGCGCTCTCCGACTTCGCTTGGCCTCCCATGGCTCAAGGAAGCGCTCTGAGCCTTATTCCAGCAGATCTAGCCATCTGCAAGGACTGCCTCCAAGAGGTCTTTGATCCGGCCAGCCGCTACTACCGCTACCCATTCACCAGCTGCAGCTGCTGCGGTCCCCGATTTAGCCTTGCGCAGAGCTTGCCCTATGGTCGTAGCCGCACCAGCCTGGCGGCATTTCCACTCTGCGACCAGTGTCAGCAGGACTACGAAATAGCGGACCGCCGTCACCACGCCAGCGCTTTGGCCTGTCCTGTCTGTGGCCCCCAGGTGAGACTGGTACGCACCGGCAGCGGCGCTTTGACCTCCAAAACTCCGCCCTTCAACCCCAGCCCCATTGCCAACAATGCTGCAGATGACGTTACAGCAGACACTACAGCAGATGATATGGCTGCCGTCTGCGCCCTGCTCCAGCAGGGAGAACTTGTCGCTATCAAGGGATTAAGCGGCTTCTATCTGGCTTGCGACGCTACCCATGAGAAGGCCGTTCGTCAGCTGCGGCAGCGCCTAGGCGGTCAGCCCCTCACGCTCATGGCCCAAAACAGCACCGTAGTACAGCGCTATTGCCGAGTCACCCCGGCGGAGAAGGCGCTTCTAGAGAGCCCCATGGCCCCGGTGGTGCTGCTAAAGCCCAAGCACTCCCAGCTGCCCGGATTTTGGCTAGAAGCCGAATTTTTAAGCTTTCATCGCGGCGATTTTGCCGATCAAATTCCGGCGGCTTGGGAGCCCGACAGCGGCTGGAGCCCGAGGGGGGATAGTTGGCAGAGCAGCCCAGCAGCATTCAATCAATCCAATTTATCGGCTG
>DATNQE010000467.1:0-2567 GCA_036702895.1 Trichocoleus sp.
CTTTGACTCGCAGCCGGCCCGATTCAGTGACGTCTTCCACCTGCCATTGGTGCCCATCTAGAACCACAATTTGTCCCAGGTTAGCCAGGTTGGCGCGGTAGGCGGCTAGCAGCGCTGCTGCTCCCTGGGACTGCCAGTAGAGATAGCCCTGGTTGAGACCGTAAAGTGCGATCGCAGCCACTGTTTCCAGACTCACCAACGGGTTCAACGCCTCTGACGAATCGATTTGTCTTAGCTCTGCCGTCGAAATGCCGGTAGGGGGTACAGGGTTGGTAACGTTCAGCCCAACGCCCACAACGGCAGTGGTTATCTGTTGGCCTTCTACTCGTGTCTCGGTGAGAACCCCGCCCAGCTTGCGGCCTTGAACGACTAGATCGTTGGGCCACTTGATCTGCACCGGCAATCCTAGATTGCTGAAGCTGGTCGACAGTCCCCAGGCAGCGGCCAGGGTCAGCTGAGAGCTGCGCTCAACCGGCACTTCAGGCTGTAGCACTAGGGACAAGTAAAGCCCTCCTAGAGGCGACTGCCACGGCCTGCCCCACTGTCCTCGTCCGGCCTCCTGCCGCTGGGCAATCACCACCGTACCAGCAGGACAGCCCTGGTTCACCAAGTCCCAGGCAACCGTGTTGGTGGAGGTTACACAGTCGTATAGGTGGAGCCTAAATTTGGGGCGAATTGGCCCAAAAAGCGGCGTTACCCCGAGCTGCTGAGGCGGTTTCTTTAAAGCGTCAGACAGCTTCTGCGCATTGAGCCCCTTAATGTCTAGAGGATTTGTATCCAGAGCCTGTGTGTTCAAAGCAGGTGCTTCCAACGCTGGGGAGTCCAATGATTGTGCGTCCAATAAAGGGTTTGCTCCACTCTGAGGCTACGCTAACATCCAGGCAGTAAGGGTTCAGTAAATATTCCTAGAATTCCCGTAATCGATTTGTGAAGAAAGGTTGCTAGGAATTCTCCCAGCAGTTAATTGGGCAAATGCCTAGAGCCGTTAGCTCAGTTTCAGGCAGCTCAGCAGCTGTTGGGGTAGGGATATGGGGGATGGGGGGTGGATAGTGGAGGCTTTATACGAATACGGTATGCACAACTGGCACTGGAAAACTTGGCAAGACTTACCTTATCTCACCTGTAGTTTGCTCGACCCTTGGCCCCACGGCTTTTTTACCCAGCAGTGCTGGCCACAGCCCCCGGAGCAACTCGTGGGCGCTCTAGCCGAGGCCGCTCCGGTTTACCGCGTCAAGCAGGTTCACGGCAAGACGGTCCTGAACACTCAAGAGATAACATTGACCACTCAAGTGATAGAGACCGCTGCTCCATCCACAGTAGGCTCAGCGCCTGAAATTGCCCGCCCTGAGGCAGATGCAGTGGTATCGGCTGATCTTGAACAATCTGTTTGGGTTTGTACGGCGGACTGTAATCCAGTTTTGATTGCAGATGGGCAGACGGGTCAAGTAGCAGCAATCCACGCTGGCTGGCGGGGCACATCGCTTGAGATTGTGCCCCTGACGGTCAAACGCCTGTTGGCAAGCGGCAGCTGTCTTCAGGATTTGCGGGTAGCTATGGGGCCTGCGATCGCAGGATCGGTCTACCAGGTTTCGACTCAGGTGGCCGCGGCTGTGGGGCGCACAATTGCGCCTGAAGCAGCGGACCTAGAGGATGAGGCCCTGGTACAGTGGCTCCAGCAGCAGACAAGCCCAGCGCTACTAAGTGACTCTGAACCCGGACGAGCCCGGCTCGACGTGCGGCAGGTCAACGCAATGCAGCTGGCTCAGTTGGGCTTTGCCCCAGAGCAGGTTGCGATCGCGCCCCACTGCACATACCAGGAGCCAGATCGGTTCTTTTCCTACCGCCGTACAAAAGAGAAAAAAGTGCAGTGGTCGGGCATTGTCAGCACCTCACAGGGGCTTGCCTCAGGAGCTGGTTAGAATCCGTTAGCCGCTGCACCCGGTTGATTTGTTGGGCCATATTGTCATTGGGTGAGTGAGCATGAGAATTGGAGCGCAGTACCAGGGCAACAATCGGTGTGAATTTAGAGTATGGGCGCCTTTGCGCAATCAGGTAGCCGTACAAATTGAAGGAACAGAGTCTCGCCTGGTGCCCCTTCAGCCCGATGAGGAGGGCTACTGGAGCGCCACTCTCGACGATGCCCCTGCCGGTACGCGCTACCGCTACCAGCTCGACGGCGATGTAGTGCGCCCCGATCCTGCCTCGCAGTACCAGCCTGAGGATGTGCACGGCCCCTCCGAGGTGATTGACCACAGCGCCTACGCCTGGCAGGACAGCAGCTGGCAGGGCGTGCGCCTGCAGGACTACGTGATCTACGAGCTGCACATCGGCACCTTTACCGAAGCAGGCACCTTTGAAGCCGCCATCGAGCGCCTGCCTGACCTGGTAGAGCTGGGCATTACCGCTGTGGAGATTATGCCCGTGGCTCAGTTCCCGGGCGATCGCAACTGGGGCTACGATGGGGTTTACCCCTTTGCCACCCAAACCAGCTACGGCGGCCCCGATGGTCTGAAGAAGCTAGTCGATGCCTGTCACCAGCACGGGCTAGCTGCCATTCTCGATGTGGT
>DATNQE010000479.1:0-2465 GCA_036702895.1 Trichocoleus sp.
TACACCTTTGTTATTCATACGCTGCGGCTGCCCAGGGCGCTGGTGGCGCTGCTGGTGGGCGTTGGGCTGGCAGTAGCGGGGGCAATTTTGCAGGGCATTACTCGCAACCCTTTGGCGGCCCCTGAAATTATTGGCATTAACTCTGGCGCAAGCTTGGTGGCGGTGGCGGTGATTGTGCTGCTGCCAGGCATTCCGACGATGTGGCTACCGACGGCAGCCTTTTTGGGCGGACTGGGGGCCGCGATCGCAATCTACCTGCTGGCCTGGAATGGCGGCAGCTCGCCCGTGCGCCTGATTCTAGTCGGCATTGGCCTGACGGCGCTGACCGCTGCACTGACCAATTTGATGGTCACCTTTGGCGAGATCAACGCGGTGAGTCAGGCACTGGTGTGGCTCACGGGCAGCATTTATGGCCGCAGTTGGGAGCATCTTCGGGCGCTGCTGCCTTGGGTAGGCGTTTTTTTGCCGCTCTCCCTGCTGCTGGCCCGCGATTTGGACGCGCTTAGTCTAGGCGATGGGTTAGCCCAAGGCTTAGGCAGCCCTGTAGAGCGGCATCGCAGCCTGCTGCTGCTCTGCGCTGTGGCTTTAGCCGGAGCCTCGGTTGCGATCGCAGGCACTGTCGGTTTTGTCGGGCTTATGGCTCCGCATCTGGCGCGGCAGCTGGTCGGCCCTTCCCACGCAGGGCTGCTGCCAATCTCAGCACTAACGGGAGCATGCATTGTAGAGCTGGCAGACCTGGCCGGACGCCTCGTGTTTGCCCCGATTGAGCTGCCCTGCGGCGTCATTACCGCCGTGATTGGTGCGCCGTACTTTCTCTGGCTGCTGTATCGTGACAGTCAAAAATCCGCGCTTGGCAGCCAGCGCAACGGCTAAAGTTCACCCTCTACTCATTTATCTTGTCCACCCAATGTCGCTCCACCCCTCCACTCCCATCGCCCTTACCACCCGCAAGCTCTCTCTCGCCTACGAGGGCAACCCCATCATTCAAGGGCTGGATCTGGCCATTCCTCAAGGACAGGTGACAGCGCTGGTAGGGCCAAACGGCTGCGGCAAGTCCACGCTGCTGCGGGGCCTTGCCCGACTGCTCAAGCCTCAGGGCGGCACGGTGTATTTGGAGGGAGATGCCATTGCCCACCTGCCGACTAAAGCCCTGGCTAAGCGCCTAGGCATTTTGCCTCAAAGCCCTGCGGCTCCAGAAGGACTAACCGTACGCGAGCTGGTGGCTCAGGGCCGCTACCCGCACCAAACCTGGCTGCAGCAGTGGTCCAAGGAAGATGAGTTGGCGGTGGAGGCTGCGATCGCAACCACCCACCTAGAAGACTTTGCCAACCGCCCCCTCGATACCCTTTCGGGTGGTCAGCGGCAGCGGGCCTGGATCGCGATGGCCCTGGCCCAAGACACCCAAACCCTGCTGCTTGATGAGCCCACAACTTACCTGGATCTGGCCCACCAGATTGAAGTGCTCGATCTGCTGGCCGATCTCAATCACAGCCAGGGCAAAACCATTGTGATGGTGCTGCACGACTTGAACCTGGCTTGTCGCTATGCTGATCACCTGATTGCCCTAAAGCAGGGTCTGGTTCAGGCCCAAGGGGCCCCCGCTACAGTTATGACCGAGACCCTAGTGCGACAAGTCTTTGGCCTAGAGAGCAAGATTCTGCTGGACCCGGTAGCAGGAACGCCGCTGTGCATCCCCATCGGCCGCAGCCGCTGTGCCGTCGCCTAAGCCAATACTGGCCCCAAGATTGGAGCCAATCGAGGCCAGCCGTAGACAGCCTGCATTTCACCCAATTCCCTTGTCCTAATCTGTAAATAAGAATTTTTCCTAACAGTATCTATGCCCGTCACAGCGATTACGACCCAAGCAGAGTTTGAGGCCCAGTGGCAGGCGTGCGTCCAGGCAGAGGAGGTAGCCTTTGATGTCGATGGCTTCGAGTACATCGGGCGCTGTCAGCACCGCTTTGGCAGCGACTTTTCCTGGCGGATGCAGCTGCGGCCGGGACTGTCAGTGGAGTACTGCAACAGCACCTGCCAGGAAACCCTGAATCTGCAGGTGCATCACACCGAGCATGAGGCGATTACAGCTAAGTTCTATCTGTCTGGGCGTCACCGGGTGCTCACTCCAGGCTTGTTGGAGCTGGAGGACTACCAGGAACAGGCGGGCCAGCACTACCTGTTTTACCTGCCCAATTTAGATGAAATCGAGTGTTACCCAGCCAACCAGCAGCTGCAGTTTGTGCGAGTGTGCTACGACCCTGCCTTTTTGCGCTCCTTTGCGGAGCCGCTAGAGGCTTTGCCTGAGGCACTGCGGCAAGTTCTGGAACAGGGCACTCCTGCCCGCTTTTACCAGCCCTTGGGAGCGTTGACGCTGCAGATGGGGCAGTGCCTACGGCAGGTTTTGGGCTGTCCCTATAGTGGCGCGATTAAGCGCCTCTACTTAGAGAGCAAAATTTTGGAGCTGCTGG
>DATNQE010000493.1:0-2838 GCA_036702895.1 Trichocoleus sp.
GTAACAGCTCTACCGATAGCGCAACTAGCGACTACTGCCTGTAGCGATACGGCCATAGCGGGGGAGGTTTGGAGGGCGCGTCTCGCCCTCCAAAGGGGGTTTGGGGGCCTGCCCCCAAGCAGGAATTCGGGCAGCTCACAGGGTGAAGCATCTCTACGGCAGCAAAACATTCGACTCACGTAACAGTTTCGCAAAGCAATTGACATACTCCTAACATTAATGTCATAAGTAGTGACATGAATATCCCCCCTGGAGGCACAAGGATGTTACACCACATTTCTATTGCTGTGGCTAACCCCCAACACGTTGCAGATGTTTTGGCTGAACTTTGGCAGGGGCGGGCCTACCCCTTCCCGATGTATCCCAACTGCTATATTGCCTTTGCTGGAGATAAGCACGGTACCGCCATCGAGGTTTATCCTCTAGGCCACGAACTCCAACCGGGCAATCCGGAACTGCCCGACCTACAGCCCAAAACTGACAACCATCGGTTTACGGCAACCCATGTCGCGATGTCGGTGCCCCTCAGCCAGACCCAGATCGAGGCGATTGCTCAACGGGAGGGTTGGCAGATGCACGTGGGTGACCGGGGACCGTTCTTTCAGGTGGTGGAGCTGTGGGTGGAAAACGCCGTGCTGCTCGAACTGCTTACCCCCGAAATGGCCGCTCGCTACGAAGCCTTCTCGACCCCTGAAAATTGGGAAAACCTGGTCTTAGCAGGGGCTCCTGTCTAAGCTGCCAGCGCCAAAGCTAGCGCATCACTTTAAAAATAAAAAACAGCCCTTGGGGATGAGACTTGCTGCCACCTTGACAGCCAGCAACCGGCCTCAGGGGCCCGAATTTATGTCAGGATAAGTGACATGAAAACAACACCCAAAGAGCTCATCCCTGCCGAAGAATCAGCCCAAGCATCTGCTTCAGAGTCTGCCACCGGGCGCTCGCGCCCCTACCGCAGCACTCTGCGTCAGCAGCAGGCTGCCGCGACGCGCGAGCTGATTTTGAGGGCGCTGGCCGAACAGATGGCCAGTGCTGGAGAAGACTTTTCCATTGCCGATGCTGCCGAGCGCGCTGGCGTGTCTCCCCGCACCATCTACCGCTATTTTCCCAACCGCGAAGCCATCATTGAGGCCTTGGGAGATTGGGTGGACCAGCAAATCGGCGATTTGTTTTTTCCCCGGACTCCAGAAGAAGTAGCGATGCTGGCGGAAGAGGCGTTCCCTCGCTTTGAGCAACAGGCAACTTTGATTCAGGCGCTGTTGAGCTCTCAGCTCGGTCAGTCCGTGCGTTCCCGACTAAGGGTTCGGCGGCGGCAGTCCATTACTGAAGCTCTCCAACCCCTCACCGAGGGCCTTAGCTCTGAAGAGGCGAAAGCCACCTGCGCGGTCATCCAGCACCTGATCACCGCCGAAACCTGGAAACACCTGCGCGACGAGTTTGGCATTGCCGGGGAAACTGCGGGCAGAGCCGTCTCCCAAGCCATTCGCACCCTCATCGCTGACCTGGAACAGCGCCAAGCCAAGTTAGTCAAATAGTCGCGTCTCCCTGCTTTGGGCATAGCTCCAGGTATCGCCGTTGGGGGATGAGATAAGGATGCGATCGCAGCTATACCTAGAACACTGCACAGGTATACTGTCATGCCTCAGATCGTTTCCCCGCCCAGCATCTCAACCTCCAGATGGGTTGAGACCTTTGCTCGGGTAGGCTATGCCACCAAAGGTATTCTTTACAGCCTAGTTGGTCTGCTGGCAGTTCTGGCAGCCTTTCAAGCCGGAGGTCAAGCTACCGATAGCCAGGGTGTTTTAAGCACGTTAGCAGGCCAGCCGTTTGGCAAATTGATGCTGATTCTGATCGGCCTTGGCCTAATCGGCTATGCCCTTTGGCGACTGGTAGAAGTTGTCAAAGACCCGGAGCATCCCAACGCCTCTGGTGCTGAGAGCGCGGCTCACCGCCTGAGCTACCTAGTTAAAGTCGCTATCTACGGCGGTTTAGCTTTTACCGCATTTCAGCTAGCCCTGGGCTCGGGAGGCGGCGGCGATGGTGGCTCTACTGAGGTTTGGGTAGCCCGCGTTATGACATGGCCGTTAGGTCGCTGGCTAGTTGGTTTGGGTGGTGCTATTGTCCTCGGCGGGGCTTTCCATGAGTTCTACAGAGGTATTAAGGCGAAGTTTCGCAGCAAGCTCAAGATGCAGGAAATGAACGCGAATGAGCGCACCTGGGCAATGCGTGTAGGCCGTCTGGGGATGATCGCGCGCAGCATCGTTTTTGGGCTGATTGGCCTCTTCACTTTGCAGGCCGCGTACCTGGCAAATCCTGACCGTGTGCAAGATTCAGGCCAGGCGCTGCAAACGCTGCAGCGGTGGGCCAACCCGTGGCTTTTTGCTGTCATTGCCTTAGGGCTGTTAGCTTACGGTATTCATATGTTCTTCATGGCCCGCTATGGCCGTATCGCTACAGGCAGTAGTCGCTAGTTGCGCTATCGGTAGAGCTGTTACCCATCGCGATAAAAAGAGCGCATGTCACAAGGGGCACGAGTAGTCGTGCCCCTTGTCGTTCGACTACTCCAAGGCAGTTACTTCAGAGTTTCAGTGGGTTTGTTTTGCAGGCCATCTCGCGCGTGCTGGAGGCTGCTGAGCTGACCCTTGGGCTGCTGCTGTAAAGCCTCAGGCACCTGGTCTCCTACAGGGCCTTTGGCAATAAACAGAAGCTAGAGCGCAGGCTAATAGCGCCTGTGACGATCCCGGTCCTAGATTATGGTCACTAGCCTCTTCAAATCTCTATGCAGCAGATGCGGTTGCGCCCTTCTACCTTGGCCAGATAGAGAGCTTGGTCGACGGTTTT
>DATNQE010000523.1:0-3371 GCA_036702895.1 Trichocoleus sp.
AATCTTGGACAAGGATGCCGTTCTGACAGTCTATAAAGCAAACATCCAGACTCGGCTGATACACTGCCGAACAAGAGAGGTCGATTCGGGTAGGGCCCTACTAGCTCTCGCACCTCCCGACTATATCAGGCCGTCATTTAAGGGTGCTTAGGAGAAAAAATATGCCAGAGGATGAGACAATCCTGCCGGGGCAAAACTGTAGGGGCAGAGATCTCTCAGGCCGGGACCTGTCGGGATGCAACCTACAGGGCGTTGATTTTACAGAAGCTAGCCTTACTGGAGCCAACTTAGCCAGAGCAGACCTGCGCGGCAGCCTTCTGGTTGGAGCAGCCCTCAACAACGCTAATTTGACGGAAGCCCAGCTTGATGGCGCCGACCTTTCAGCAGCCCAAGCTAGACGTACTAATTTTCGCAAGGCAAGTTTAGCTGCGGTGGTTGCTTCCCATACCACCAACTTGGGCGGGGCCAACTTTTTTCAGGCCGTGCTTACCCGAGCTAAGCTGTCCAAAGCCCGAATGAAGGGCGTTAACCTGGAACAGGCTGATTTGAGCGGTGCCAATCTAGCGGGTACTCAGCTCGTGGGAGCTAACCTCGAGCGCGCCATCCTTACGGGCGCCTGTCTAGACGCGGCTGTACTGACCGGGGCCAACCTTAACTTTGCCAGCCTTAAGGGAGCCAGCGTAGTCAATGCTGTGCTGGAGCGCATCAGCGCCAAGGAGGCGGATCTGCAGGGCGCTCTTTTCCTAGGCCGCAGCAACCTGAGCAATGCTGATTTGCAGGGCAGCAACTTTACCGGCTGCAACCTGACTGAAGCCAATTTAGACAGCGCCAATTTAACCGGGGCTAATTTGGCGGGCGCTGTGCTCGCACTCGCCAGACTCAACAGCGCTGCGCTGCGCCAAGCCAATCTGGCTAGGGCCAACTTACAGGGCGCTGATCTACAGGGCAGCTACTTGGTACGGGCCAATTTAGCGGGAGCGCAGCTGCAAAACGCTAGGCTACGACGTGCTCAGCTTAAAGGGGCTAATCTGGCCGGAGCCCAACTGCAAAATGCTCGCTTAACAGGGGTTGATTTAAGCCATGCCAACCTGGTTGAGGCCGATTTATCGGGCGTGCATCTTAAGGGCGGGGACTTGCGCTATGCCGACCTGCAGGCCGCCGAACTACCCGACGCGCTCCTGACTCGGGCTAATCTAACCGGGACGCGGCTAGATGGCGCAAACTTGCAGTCAGCCCGGCTGATTGGGGCTAATCTGACCGCTGCCAGCCTAACATCGGCCAATCTGCAGCAGGCTCATTTAACCGGAGCTTGTCTGGTAGGCGCTCAACTCAATCAGGCCCGACTCGACGACGCCATTCTCCTAAGAGCCCAGATGAACGATGCATCCCTCGTGGGCTGCCGACTGGTAGGAGCCGATCTAAGCCGTGCTTACCTAAGCGGGGCTAACTTTAGCGACGCTCACATGCAGCAGGCGGAGCTACGCGCAGCCCACATGCTTGGCGTGAGGCTACGGGATGCTCAGCTAGATGAGGCCTACTTGAATCGCGCCTATCTTACTGATGCTGACCTAACTGCCGCCAGCCTGCGCGGCGCTAACCTGTGCTCTGCCGAGCTGACTCGGACCCAAATTGAAGCAGCGCAGCTCACGGCAGCTTTGCCCAGTAATAACCCGGGCATAACGGCCCACCGGCTGAGGCGGCTACATGAATGGCAGGAGCAGTTGCTTTCTAGGGCAGAAGAGCCAGACGATGCGGCCGCCCTAAGCGACCTGGCCCATCATCAGGAGACTCTGGAGGCAGAGCAGGAGCGCCAGATCACAGAATTTAGCAGTGATCTAGAGGATCGAATGTTGGACACGGACGGCCTGTTGTCGGTGTGCGACGACTTGCTTAGCGCTTTTGATGAGATGCTCGATGACAATCTTCAGGCCAACGGTCACTGCGAGGACCACCTGCGCAACTGCCGCCGAGTGCTAGCCGTGATGACGGACGAATGTGAGAAGTCACGGCAGCTCATTTTGAGCCACCATGAGGGATTGAAAACCATTTTTGAGATGGCAAGCGACGGTGAGATGGAAATTGACGACTGGGATGCAGTCGAGATGTCTCTTGAGATCTTGGACTTTAATCAGCGCAATTGCTGTTTGATCAGCCACATCTCGCTTCTAAATTCCTGCTTCTGGCAGTGGCTCAATCCTTACCCATTTTCTGAATCTGCTGCTGAGCCAGAAGGTTAGAGGGGATGAATCTTACCCAGCGCCAGAAGCTATTCGACTGATATATGAGTGCATATTCAAGGAGGCTCATCTTCCACGAGCTGGCGAGATCTTCGGTGGGAGTCGTCTGCTGGGAAAAGGTTGCGGGTGATGACGTAATACAGGCCAAAGTAGTCAACTGCGATCGCACCTAGCAGTGCCTTTTCGGTACTGTCATCAAACTTGAGACGGTCGGACCCCGACAGAAAAAGCAGCCCAATCAGAGCAAAGGGAATGAGCGACATGGGGACGACCAGGCTCCACAGCACAACGGCCTGACTCCTCATGCGGTGGCGCTCTCTTTCTTCAGCAATGGTGAAGCCGGAGGGCGAGACGTTCTTGCGCTCCAAAAACTCCTCAGTTGCCTGAATTGGCTTATCCGGCTCCACCTTGACCGTAAAATTGCTTCCCCTCAGCTCGTAGTGCTCGATCAGATCGTCCAGCGTAATCGTGAGGCGGTTAGGATCTTCTAGCAGCGAGGATTTATACCGATACCTGGGTGGGAGGAGACGCCTCCAGATGCTTAACCCCATGAGCAATACCTCCCGAAGATTTGAATTTGATTCGACCTGTGCTGAGCTGAGCAGAAAATGGGGGGAAGCTGGATAAATAGAGGGTTAAGTTGGCGTGTTCCAGTTGCAACGACGCTAGTAAACCTGATCGAATAATCACTGTTTTGACCTCAATGGACGTTTTACAGAAAGTTTGCTCGATGTCTTTGAACGGAATTTCTTGAGCAGAAATGTCCTTAAACCTTAGGGGCTCATCACAATTTCTTGGGCGACTCTTCCCTCCTCAACGACGCAAATTTTTTGGCCCTTGGATCGAGCTTCTTCTGCAATGCCGTAGAGTGCTAAACCCGCTCGCAAAACATCGGCCATTCTTCGGTCAGACGTATCGGCTAGCTGCTTTAAAAGTCGATAAGCCTGCTCCGACAACTCTAGGTTAAGTCGTTTTCGTTTTGACTTAATTTGGTCTTTCATACAGTGGGTGTCTCCAATAACGGTAGGGGCAAGCTAGCGCTAGCTAGGCACTTGAAACCGGGATGTTTGGGGGAGCCAACTATTGGGGCAGGCATCTCGACTCCCCTCTGCAGACGCTGCTGCGCCAGGCATC
>DATNQE010000528.1:0-2100 GCA_036702895.1 Trichocoleus sp.
AGCTTCTAGAAGAGCGCCTGGTCGTCAACCGCAAACGCAACAAGGTTGGTGAGATTAGCGTCCGCAAAGTGATTGAGACTGAAATGGTGCAGGTGCCCGTGCGCCGAGAAAAGCTGGTTATTGAAAAAATCGGTGAAAGTGAGCCCCTGGTAGAAGTGGGCCTGGGTGAAACTCGCATTACGGGTAATGGCATCGTCGAGGGGTACTTCAACGAAGCTGACAATGGAGCTGCTGGAGTCACTAATGGCGTTAGTCTGGGGTCTCCAGCGGCGGCTCAAATGGCGACGCAGCCCTCGTCCCACGTGCAGCCACAGGCAGGCCCGACCGCCAGCGGTGAGTTTTCTACCCTACGAGAAGCGCTGACTTTTCTAGATGCGATCGCACGGCTACCTGAGCATCGCTGCCGCCAGATCCAGGTCACGCTGTTTTTGCGGCAGATCTCCCGTATGGAGACCACGCTGCACCAGTTCGAAAGCCCAGACACCGCGATTCAGGTGCTCTCGGCTCTAGAGTCGGCGCTGTACGAGCGATGCAGCAGCGTACGCCTCGACCTGCTCTTGGCGGATCCATCCATGATTCAGACCTACCAAAGCTGGTTTACCCAAACCCGAGTTTAAAAGGCCTCGCAACCCTGCTGTTCCTATCCCTAATGCTGGCTGTAAAACCCAAGGCAAGCTGCCCTGCGGGAACATAGCTTAACAGGCTAGTCGTCCTTACCTTGAGGGTGCGGGCAAATCTTCTAGAGGAAGCCTTTCAGAGAGGAGCTGTAGAAAGACTTCTCGGGCAAACTTCTCTAGCAGGCCAGAAATGCCGTCTGCCAGTAGGCATTAGGGGAGAACGCACATGAGTCGTTATAGAGCACGGATAATTGGTATTTTGAGCTGCCTGGCAGCGGGCGTACTGATCAGCTTGGCGGGAATTGCACCCGAAGCTGCTGACATAGGGCCGCTGCAGTTTACAGAAGCCGCCCACGCGCAGAGCCTGAGCCATCCCTTTGCGGGGCAGGGCATTGTCTACGTGGTCAAAAACGGCGAGTGGCGCGAAGCATTTATTCGCCAGGTCAGCAGTCGCACATCCCAGGGCCGTACCAGCTGGCTCTACGGGGTGGAGTACCTGAGCGGCGCCCGCGAGCTAGAAAACAACGTGGCGGCAGACCGCATTCGCACCATTGCCCAGGCTCAGTCCCAAGGGTTAACCACCAACGTCTACGATCTCTCTACCCAGGCGGGTATCGACCAGATGGTAGCAGCCCACAATGCTCCCCGGCGAGCCGTAGGGGTGCCTGATGTGCGCTGGTCTAGCTCCCTAGCAACCTCGGCACAGCAGTGGGCCAACCAACTCCTGCGGGAAAACCGCTTTGAGCATAGCCCTCGCAGCCTTCGCAACAACGGCAACATTGGCGAGAACCTGGCCAGCCGCAGCAGCTCTGGTGCGGGCGGCGCCTACTCAACCCCAACCCGAGCCGTAGAGGGCTGGGTCAACGAGCGCAACTACTACAACTACGCCGCCAACACCTGCCAGGCCGGCCAGCAGTGTGGGCACTACACGCAGATGGTTTGGCGTAGCACCACAGAAGTGGGCTGCGGCGTGGCGCGCAATGCCAATGCCAGCCGCGAAATCTGGGTTTGCCACTACAGCCCGGCTGGCAACATTGTGGGCCGCAAACCGTACTAAAGGCGATTCTCAATAGGGGTTACCCAGTTTGAGGGTCTGAGCATCAACATCCCATAGCGCAGCTGCTGCCATTGGCACCAGAGACTTAGATAATAGAAACAGGGATTGAGCGCAAGGCCCCTGTTGGCCCAGACATCTATGGTGAACAAGCGATTTGCTCGGGGCTGGCTGGCGCTGCTGATGGTGCTGGGCCTGATGCTGGGCCTGACATTGAGCTGCGGCTTTAGTCGATCAGAACCCTTGGCGGCACCGTCCCCTGCCATTTTGGCAGACGGGGCAGAGGCCAGCAGCCAAGAGCCAACGGCTCCACCCCAAGAGCGCCCGGCAGAGGGCATGTCTGATCCGGCTGTGGAACAGCAGTGGAGCCGAGTGGTGGAGCTGGCAACTCGAGCGGCAGCGCTGGCCCAAAGCGCCCAGAGTGCTCAA
>DATNQE010000554.1:0-5337 GCA_036702895.1 Trichocoleus sp.
CTTTGAATCCGATTTTGGGCTGGTCTAAGATACTGCAAACAAAGGCATTGCCGGCTGCAAAAGTGACAGAAGCGCTGAAGGTCATCGAGCGAAATGCTCAGCTGCAGGTAGAGCTGATTGATGATCTGCTCGATGTCTCCCGAATTTTGCGCGGCAAGCTAAGCCTCAATAGCCACCCTGTTGATCTAATCAGCACCATTCAAGCAGCTATCGAAACGGTGCGCCTGCCAGCCGAAGCAAAATTGGTTCAAATTGAGACTCACTACGCGGTAAGCGCAGCGCAAGTTCTGGGAGAGTCAAGCCGCCTACAGCAAATCATCTGGAACCTGCTGTCGAATGCGGTCAAGTTCACGCCGGAAGGTGGCAAGGTGAGCATCCAGCTCGAACGGGTAGGCTCTCAGGCCGAGCTAAGCGTCAGCGATACGGGCAAAGGCATTGCGCCAGACTTTCTCCCCCATGTGTTTGACTATTTTCGCCAGGCGGATGCAACCACAACTCGCCAGTTTGGCGGCTTGGGGCTGGGGCTTGCGATCGCGCATCACTTAGCGGAACTGCATGGCGGAACAATCCAGGCGGCCAGTTCTGGAGAGGGCCAGGGCGCAACTTTTACCCTGCAGCTGCCGTTGCTATCAAATCCTTCACCTCTGAATCAATATGATTCATTGGTTGTTCAATCCTTCCGGTTAGACAGTATTAAGGTTTTACTGGTTGACGATGACACCGATGCCCGCGACTTTGTAGCATTCCTGCTTGAGCAAGAAGGAGCAGCCGTGCTGGCACAGGCTTCTGCCGCTGATGCGTTAGCCATACTTGCTAGCTTTCAGCCCGATATTCTCCTCAGCGATATTGGCATGCCGGGAATGGACGGCTATGCGTTAATTCAGCAGGTGCGCTCTCTGTCGCTAAATCAAGGAGGGCGTGTCCCTGCAATAGCCCTGACTGCCTATGCCGGAAAACACGACCAGCAGCAGGCTCTCAAGGCCGGTTTTCAGAAGCACATCCCCAAACCCATTGAGCCCCACGCTCTGATCCAGGCCATTTCCGAACTCGTTCATCTCAAAGTTAAAGTATAAGTCGAAGCCTAGCGGTGTAAACGCTCCTTTTACCAGAGGACTATCCCTAGGCTCAGCAGTAGCATGAGAACATGCTGTTGCAACTCTCTCAAACTGGTTTCCGCCGTAGGTTGGTCTATGCGATCACCCTGCCTATTGTGCTGTTGCTTCTACTGTCAGGAGTCTCTATTACTCAGGTCTTTCGTCTGATAGAGGCCCTCAACTGGATAGACCACACCGATCGGGTTATTTCTCAGGCAAACCAGACCCAAAAACTGCTGCTCGATATCGAAACGGGTATACGCGGCTATCTGTTAACTGGAGAGGCCGATTTTCTTGAACCTTACGAGCAGGCTAGCGTCATTATTGAAACTTCCTTTGATAACCTGCAGCTCCTAGTTTCAGATAACCCCAGCCAGAGCCAGCAGGCTGAGCGGATTGAGCTTCACTACGAGGAGTGGAGTCGGTCAATTGAGCCTGCCATTGAGCAACGGCAGCAAGGCCAAGTAGAGCCAGTTTCTGTGCTCCGCCAGCGAAAACGAAAAATGGACGAGATGCGGCAGGAGATCGCAAGATTTATTGCCGTGGAGGAGACGCTGCGTACCCAGCGTAGCTATAGGGCCCAGCGGGTGACTAGAACTGTAACCGCCACGAGTCTTCTGCTCGCCGTGGGGGCGGGAAGTTTGCTCGCCTACTATATTCGCCGCTTGGTGTTGAGCGTCTCTAGTAACTATGAAGCCGCTTTGGAGAGCGCCAGACGGGAAACCAGTGTTGCTCAGCGTTCAGCCCAAAGGCTAGCAGCTCTGCATGAAATTGACCGCTCTATTCTTGCTGCTAAGTCGGATCGCGATTTAGTGCAGGCAGCCTTGTCGCGCTTGCGGCAGCTGGTGATGAGTGAGCAGGTGCTCGTCGCTCTATTTGACCTGGAAAATCAGCACGCCAGGATTTTAGCAGGGAGCGCCGCGACTGAGCTGTATCCTCCTGAAGGCACCCTTTTACCGCTAGCGGATTGTGCCCCGCCGGAGGTGCTAGAGCAGCCCCAATCGCGCTATGTGAATAACTTGGCCTCTTCTGAAAGTTGCCCACCTTTTTACACGCGTCTGCATGACAGCGGCATTCGCAGCTGCCTGAGCATTCCTCTGGTGGTTCAGGAGACGCTCATTGGTGAGCTGTTAATGGTTGCGACAACGCCTGATGCCTTTGATGAAGAGGACAGAACCATCGTGCGGGAAGTGGCAGCCCAGCTTGCGATCGCAATTGAGCAGTCCCGGCTCCGCGACCAGCTACAGGCCTATGCAGCCCAGCTAGAGCAGCGGGTTGAGGAGCGTACCGTTCAGCTACAGGAGATGAACCAGGAGCTAGAAGCCTTTGCCTACTCCGTCTCCCACGACCTACGGGCACCCTTGCGGGCAATGGAGAGCTTTGCCCAAGCGCTCCTTGAGGATTACGGCAACCAGATAGACCCACCGGGGCAAGACTAT
Source organism: Trichocoleus sp. (assembly GCA_036702895.1). GTDB lineage: Bacteria > Cyanobacteriota > Cyanobacteriia > Phormidesmidales > Phormidesmidaceae > JACVSF01. The sequence goes on from DATNQE010000554.1 coordinate 2,534, forward strand.
ATTAACTCCATCATCGAGGCCTCGGTGCGGATGGAGACGCTGATCTCTGATCTGCTTGCCTATAGCCACCTAGCTCGACAGGAGATAAACCTGCAGCCAGTTAACTTAGCGACGGTCGTTCAAGCGGCTCTGCAGCAGCTTGAGTCCCGTATAGAAGAGAGCCAGGCTCAAATCACTCTCAGCAGTTCTCTACCCACTGTTTATGCCCAGCAGTCCATCTTGGTGCAGGTAGTCGCCAACCTCCTCAGCAACGCCATCAAATTTGTCCGACCGGGGACTACCCCCCAGGTTGAGGTCTACGCGCAGGAAGTGGAGCAGGCTTCTCAGGATTGGGTCAAGCTATGGGTGAGCGACAACGGCATTGGCATCGCGCCGGAGTACTATGAACGAATTTTTAGAGTGTTTGAACGGCTCCATGGCCACAAAGTTTACGCTGGCACCGGTATTGGTCTTGCCATTGTCCGCGCTGCTGTAGAGCGTATGGGAGGAGAGGTGGGTGTTGAGTCCCAGCTTGATCAGGGCAGCCGTTTTTGGATTGCGCTGCCCAAAGCCGATGTTTCTTCCTCCCCCTCGCAATGACAGCCTGCTTTTACCGACGAACCCCCCGCCGGTAGCGCTCCAACGGGGGGTTCACTATGAAATCTGAAGCTGCAGTAGAGCCCTGACAAGAAGGGATATCTCCGCTTCCAGTTCAGAAACCCGGTCAACCCCATGGTCGTTAATGCCTACCGTCGTCTGCCGCCAAAACTGCGGCGGGGAGCCGAGCGGCGCGAACTGCCAAAACCACCGCCTGAGGGCCGAGCTCGCTCAGTTCGTCGCGTGCTGCGTCGCAGCGTGCTGTTGCCAAAGCCACTGCCCGAAGGGCGATTTGCGTTAACGCGGGGAGCTGTGCCTGTGGCCGGGCGCAGGCGTCCACTGGCTCGAAACTGTCGGTTCCGATATTCCGCTGGAGGGGCCTGGTAGCGCGACTGATAGCGCGAAACAGCTTCGGTATAATTGCGGCCATAGCCACCGTAGCCAACTAGCGCCACCCCCGGCTGGTAAAGTGGCGGCATGTAGTAGTGCGGACGGAAGAGCAAGTTGCCGATTGCTTGACCCGCTAGCGCTCCGGCAAACGGTGTCCAAAAGCTTGGCTCGCGGCGAACAATGACAACTTCCTGCTGCCCAGTTTGCGGGTCGACTTGAGTTTCAGTAACGTTGTGAACGTACTCAATGCGAAAATCAGGGGTCAGATAAAGCGCAGGCTGACCGTTCTCGACCCGCAGTTCGCTCAGTTTGCCAGCCGAGATTTCCTCGTCGGTCAGACGAGCTAAGGGCAAATTAGCGGCGTGAAACATCGACTGCCCCGGCGCCGTATTGAGCAGGACCAGGCTATATTCTCCTGAACTGTCATCATAGGTAGCCTGCTGCACCGGATAGGTTCCGTCTGTAATTGAGCTAGCAGCGACAGGAACAGTCGTTTCTTGCGGGACTGGCTGTGTTGGCTGCGAGGTGGAGTAGTCCTCGACGCTGGAGCAGGCAACCGATGACCACACCAGAGTCAATGCCAGTAAGGAAGCAGAAAATTTACGGATCATTGTGGTTAAGAGAAGGGATACAACGAATCAAAGAATTTAGAGCGGAAGCAGTTCAGGAAAGTTTTCAATTAGCTGATCTGGTGTGAGCTCATCTCCTAACTGAGCAGGGGAGAAGTGTACTTGAATTGCTCTTAAATCACCTCTGTAGTGCAGGTTGATCAGAGCCTTTAAACCTGCTTTTAATGCGGTTACATCGGCAAGATTGGTTTCTAGTTCCGGAACCTCACCTTCAAAGGCAACCGCAATCATAACGACCACATTTTGCGTTATGGGAATTGCGAAATTCTCAGGGGCATCTGACGTGAAATCTGCTGCGCCGCCATAGCGCCTGGCTGAGTCGGTAAAGAGCTCATTAACATAATCTCCGGCTTCGCCTTCATCCCAGATGACGTCGCCTTCGTTAGCTGCCGATTGCCAAAAAGCCTCATACTCCAGCAGGCTTTCGCAAATGTGTACGAGTTGTTCACCCAACACCTCTAGATCGCCTTCTGAGCTAAGCGCCTCCCGTCCTGCCTGATTGAGCACGCCTAACAGCGCTGCAACTTCTCGGCCAGCAAGATGCACAAAAACACGACAGACAACAAAGCGCGTCTGCCCGCTAAGCTGATTAAAACGGTCGCGCAAGCCCATAGCAATTCAACAGTTTAAGATTAAGTGCGCAATTCTCATTTTAAAGAGCGAAATTCGCAACTGTCTTGCTCTAAAGGTCAAGCAATGGAGCAATCTCCGTAATAGTTTGGGTAGAGATTTCTGCTCCTCCTTTAGAGTTAGTATCTCTACCAAAGAGAACTTGCGTGATTACTAGAAATGAGTACGTCTGAGCGTCAGCCTAAGGGCTTTTCCTAAAGCGATACTGGCCCAAGCGAATGAATCAACTGTCTGTAGGAAGACCTAGCAGACGCCCACATGCGATCGCATCTTGATATCCCTGCTCGTAGTACGCCCGCAGTTCTCCAGTCATCTCAGGGTTGTTCTGCTGCTGCCCGAGAAGCCCTATTTGAGCCATTACTATGTCCCCGGCAGTAAGGCCCTTATCGTTGCGGCGGCTAGGGTCTGCCCCGGCTTCCAGAAGGGCCGCTACCGCCACAGCGCTACCGCTTTGGGCCGCATTCATCAAAGGCGTAAACCCTCGTGAACCCACCGGGTCAGGATCGGCTCCATGCTTCAGCAGGGTTAGTGCAGCTGCCGCATTGAGCCCGTCACTGGAGCTGTTAAAGCACGCCTCAT
>DATNQE010000595.1:0-2254 GCA_036702895.1 Trichocoleus sp.
CTTTGAACGTGCCTGTGGGCAGGCTAACGCAGCAGTCTTTGCTGCTGGAGGCGGTGGCGCGGCTGGTGGCGCATCATGGGATGCGATCGCATCCCCCCCAATCACTCAAACCCAACGCCTCTCCTCAGAAAGCGATTCAAACGGCCCGCGACTACTTGGAAGCTCACTACGCCAAGGAAATTTCCCTAGATGGGCTGGCACAGGTTACCGGGCTCAGTCCCTATCACCTGGTGCGCAGCTTCAGTAAGCAGGTGGGGCTGCCACCCCATCGCTATCAGACCCACTGGCAGGTACTGCGGGCCAAGCAGGATTTACGAACGGGTAAGCCGCTGGCTGCGATCGCAACCGACCACGGCTTTTACGACCAGAGCCACTTCAATCGCCACTTCAAGCGGGTTTTTGGGGTAACGCCGGGGCAGTACCGCCGCAATTTTGTCCAATACCGCTAAGCAGGGGGGCTATAGCCTAGGCGAAAGTGCATTTCTAACGGCTATGGCTGCACCGACTTCTGGCGCTAACGGTTCGACCGCTCCTACCCAACCGGCAACGCTGAGGGATCTGGCGCGGGATTTTTCGCTCTCGGCTGCGATCGCAGGCTTTGTCACCGTATTAGTTGGCTTCACCAGCTCGGCGGTGATTGTGTTTCAGGCGGCCCAAACGCTCAACGCCACGCCAGAAGAGATTGGCTCCTGGATGCTGGCGCTGGGCCTTGGCATGGGGCTGACCTGCATTCTGTTGTCCATGCGCTACCGGATGCCCGTGGTAACGGCCTGGTCCACGCCGGGGGCGGCAATGCTGATCACGGCAGCGGCCGGGGTGCCGATGGCCGAGGCGATTGGCGCCTTTTGGATCGCCGGGGGGCTGATGGCGCTGTGTGGTTTTACTGGCTGGTTTGAGTGGGCTATGAGCCGCATTTCTCTGCCGCTGGCGGCGGCAATGCTGGCGGGGGTGCTGCTGCGCTTTGGGCTGGAGGTGTTTGGGGCAATGCAGACGCAGTTTGCCCTGGTCTTTGCCATGTTTTGCACATACCTGCTGGCGCGGCGACTGTCGCCCCGCTACGCGGTGGTGGCGGCGCTGACAGTGGGCACAGTGATCGCTGGCAGCCTGGGGCTGCTCGATTTTACCGGTGTGCGGCTGGAGCTGGCGCGGCCCGTGTTTACCATGCCGCAATTTTCACTGCGATCGCTGGTGGGGGTGGCGCTGCCCCTGTTTGTGGTGACGATGGCCTCTCAAAATGTGCCGGGTGTGGCGGTGATTCGAGCTTCGGGCTACAGCGTGCCGGTTTCGCCCGTGATTGGCTGGACGGGACTGACAACGCTGGTGCTCTCGCCCTTCGGCGGCTTTGCCTACAACCTGGCGGCGATTACGGCGGCGATTTGTATGGGCCGCGAAGCCCACGAAAATCCGGAGCGGCGCTACGTGGCGGCGGTGATGGCGGGGGTATTTTACCTGCTGGTAGGGCTGGTGGGGGCGACGGTGGGAGCCGTGTTTGCGGCGTTCCCACAGGAGCTGGTGTTTGCGATCGCAGGGCTAGCTCTCCTGAGCACCATCGGTAACGGCCTGGCTTCGGCCCTGTCCTCTGAGTTCGAGCGGGAACCAGCGCTGATTACCTTTCTGGTGACAGCTTCTGGGGTGACGCTAATGGGAATTGGGTCAGCCTTTTGGGGGCTGGTCGCGGGGGGGCTAGCCCTAGCGGTGCTGCAAATGCGGCGGCAGGCGGCATGAGACGCTCAACCTCTAATCGCTGACGACCTGGCCATATTCCAGTTTGAGAATGCGATCGGCAACCATGAAGTAGCGATCGTCGTGGCTGATCACCAGCACCGTTTTGCCGCGCTGCTTGAGTTCGGGGAGAAGCTGATGGTAAAAGATCTCGCGGAAGTAGGGATCTTGATCCGAGGCCCATTCATCAAAGAGATAGATAGGCCGATCTTCTAAGTAGGCCGTGAGCAGCGCCAGGCGTTTGCGCTGCCCTTGGGAAAGGTTGAGAGTCGAGAGGGTGCCCTGACTGACCCGCACTTTATGGGCAAGTTGGAGCCGCTCCAGGTATGTCTGAGCTTCGCCATCGAGATCCGCCAGGTCAATACCCAGCAGCTTTTCAAACAGGAAAAAGTCGGCAAATACTGCTGAGAAAAGCTGGCGGTAGGCTTCGCGGGTTTGGTCGGTAATAGGACTGCCGTTGAGACAGACTTTGCCTGCTTCGGGGCTGTAGAGACCAACCAGGAGCTTAGCCAGGGTAGACTTGCCGCTGCCG
>DATNQE010000623.1:0-3614 GCA_036702895.1 Trichocoleus sp.
GGGTCGCACAGTCTAAATCTAGGCCCGCCCTGTACTAGTACCATCCCATACCTGACCCAACAGACACGGTCTAAACTAAAGCCAATAGGGTTGCGATCGCAGGCAGCAGCTTGTTAAAACCCTCTACAAGGGCCGTTGCATCCGGCAGGGCGGCAGCAGTGCCTTTAAGAATTTTGAGGGCAGTTTTAGCCGACTTTTTCAGGGGGCCATCTTCGGGTTTGTGGCTGGCTTCAGCTAGGGTTTTGACCTGCTCTAGAGCTTCGGCTTTGTCTTCCTCCGGCAGGGCCGGCTCAGACTCAATGATGTTTTGAAGCTGGGTAAGCAGCGCTTTGATTTGGGCCTGGTCCTCAGAGGTTTCAGGCAACTGACCAATGAGCGTCGTGACACTGCCGCTAATGTCGCCTAGGGCAGACCCTGTGATGGCCTGGTTGTCCCCGGCAGCGGCCAGGCCACTGATGTTGCCCTGCACATCACCGATTTGGATATTTCCTTTGCTCTGCGACACGATGAATTCTCCTTGGTTTTGATAGGTTTCGACGTAAAAGCGGGGCTGCTGAATAGCGGTCTCAAGCATGGATCCCAAGCGATGAATCTGGCTGTCTTTTTCGGCAATGCCGGCCAGCAGCGCCTGCAGATCGGGGTAGGGTAAGGCCTTGAACTGACTGTAGTGCTCAAAGTACTGGGCGCTGAGCTGGGAGCGATCAGCTTGGTCGCTTACCCGCGCCTGCAGCCGAATCTTGTCCTGACCCCGGCCCTCTAAGGTGAGCACTTCAATACCGGCCTCCGGATGCTGAATAGCAAGCTGCTGCAGAGCCAGGGCAGCAGCACCGGGATCAAGCCCTGCGTGGTGAAACAGGTCGATGGTCTTGTAGGTTTTAGCGACGCTGCGCAGGTCAACATTCTGCTGATGGTAGAGGTCTAAGGTCTTGAGGATGGGGGCAATAAAGTCGGCAAAATCGCCCGGTTGAAAGACTTCAGCCCGGTTGTCGGGCTTGCGGCAGGGGTCGGGGTCGTCGCGGCTGGGCAGGCGCATGTAGATGTAGTCACAAACGACCTCATCTAGCTCTGTTTCGGTGGAGATGCCCCAGTCCTGAATGTAGGCTCCGGTAAAGCAGGCAGCACTCAGGTTGGCGCGGTAGAGCTGAGTTCGCACCAGCTTGGCACGAGACAGGTCGGCCTGAGCTAGGTTGGCTTCGCTTAAGTCAGTGCCGATGAAGCTGGCGTCGGCCAGGCGGGCTCCCTGTAGGTTTACCTGACGCAGATCTTTGCCGTCGAAGGTCTGGCTCTGGCCGTTCTGCGTCGTCACTAGTTGGCGAATTTGAGGGTCGGCCAAATAGGTGTGCTCGAGGCGGGCATGGGACAGGCCGACAGCGTTAGCCCAGCGGGTGCGGCTGAGATTGGCGCGGCGAAAGTCGCTGTGGCTCAAACCGGCTTGGCTAAAGTCGGTATCCCTAAGATCTGCGCCTCGAAAGCAAGTGCCCCAGCGGCTGCTAAGGGAAGTTACAAGAGGGATAATGAGTCGGTATCTAGAATCGCCCCGCTGAGTGCACAGGCCCACATGGCACATCAGGACGGCTATCCCTAGGGTGGTCACGGCGGTAACAACGAGGGCGCTGCCAACGGCCTCGGGCGGTGCACCCTGTACCCCTTCCCTGCCGCCGGGAAGTGCCCCCAGAACAAAGGCTAAGCTTGCGATCGCAAGCCCCACTCCCCGCTGCGGCACCAGCCCTAGCAGGACCGCCAGCACCCCCGCACCCAAAATCACGGCGGCAATGATTCCGGCCAGGGCCATTGCCGTGACCAGCAGGGCAGCAATGACATCGCCGTTGCCCAGTGCAGAGACAACTGCAACAGCGGCTGAGGTTGCGATCGCAAATGCCCCTAGCGCTGCTCCTAGCCCCCGATGTAGCGTGACCCAGACAAAAACTGCCAGCGTCAGCAGCGCGGCTATGGGGATCAGCCGCTGGCCTGCGGCGGCTGGGGCACTCAAAAGACTGGTGATAAAGGCGGCAAAAGCACTGCCGTAAGCCACAATAAACCCGGTCAGGGCGAACAGCAGCAGCATCGCTGCCCCCAGCCCCAGAACTACTAAGGGCGGCAGTCCGGCCATAGCCCCGGTAAAATTCGCCCCGGTCAGCACCGCATCGCTGAAGTTCGCCCCCCGAATGTCGGCCCCGCTAAAGTCGGCCTGGCGCAAATCTTGCCCCCTAAAGGAGCGGCCTCGAAGAGATTGGCGTGCATAGCTTCGAGTCATAGCCAGAATTTAGAGGGAAACGATAGGCCTAACTATGCAAACTCCTTCCTGGAGGCAATTCTAGGGCAATCTCTGAGAACTACCGCCGCCCCAACAGCTTTCGCAAAGATTCATAGATTTCGTAGAGACCGCCACCCCCAGGAGCGACATCGTCGTAGATGCACTGCCCGGCATAAAGATGTATGTGAGGGTCAATGCCTCCGCAAGTTAAATTCAACGGGCTCAGGGCAGCATCAGCTTCTGGCACATCTACCCCAACTCTGGCCAGGACAGTTGTTGCCAGACGTCGAACCTCGGGATGCTCCTGAGGGTTTTGCGCCACAGCGCTTAGCCCCTCCACAGCGGCAGCAACACTGGAGGTTGACGCTGAGCCCTCAGGTGAGTTGTCAGGCGTGTTGTCGAGAATACGGCTGAGGGCGAATATAGCGGCACGGTGACGCTGCAGGCCGTAGTCCTGCAGTGCGATCTGCAAAACCGGCGGTAGAACTTCTTGATCGAATACTGAAAGCAAGGTTGGTACAGCGGCAGAACCGAGTTGGCCCAGGGCATCAGCGGCGGCATAGCTAACGTAGAACTGCGGATCTTCTAGGGCCGTAACCAGTACAGGGGCAACTGCCGGGGTCCCAATCTGACCCAGAGCAGCAGCGGCATTGCGGCGAACTTCCCAATCCTCATCGAGCAGCGCCTCGCTCAGCGCCGGCAGCGCTGCTGCAGAACCGATTTGGCCTAAAGCAGTAGCGGCCTCAGCACGAGCTGCAGTCGATTCATGCTTGAGTGTTTCTAACAGGGGATTTAGTGCGCTTTCGGGCCCAATTTCCCTTAGGGCTCCGGCGGCCTCGCTGGCTACCCGCCTGCCGGGTTCCTGAAGCATCGGTATGAGGCCGGGCACAGCCGCCTCTACTTGCCAACGACCAAGGGCCTTGGCAGCAGCTCCGCGAACATCGGCCTCTGGGTGGTTCAAGAGCTCCACCAAAGCAGTCAGAGTAGTCTCCTCGGCAACATAGCTCGCCATCAATAGGGCGCGCTCCAGATCTGCCGCAGGCAGGTCGGGCTGAAGCGCTGCTGTTACCGATGGGGCTAGGGTAGGGCCAGCAGCCTTCAGGTAGGCATTTGCGATCGCAACGAGCCTGTCGTCCGCTGGCCCGATATGTTCGCGGAAATCCCGATAGGTAGCGCGCGGTAAAGAGGCTCCCGTAGCGCTGGTATTTTGCAGCAGCTCAATAAAAATGGGAACGCCGGTTTCAGGAGGAATTGTATCTATCAGGTAGGGAACGACATCGCTATCTACCATTGCCAAAGCGCTAGCTGCTTGATGACGAATACGAATACTGTCCTCGCTAGCCTGGTGGACAATCTCCCG
>DATNQE010000624.1:0-2719 GCA_036702895.1 Trichocoleus sp.
CGGCTGAGCAGGCGCTAACGGCTCTACTGGGCAGCAGGCCCCTCTCAGCACCCGCGTCTGCAACGTCAACCTCTCTGCAGCCTGCAGTTCCTCCATCGCCCCCAGTAGCTCCTAACCCTGCCCCTTCACCGGCCTTGACTACCCCCAGAGCCGCTCCGGCACCGGTGGCTGGGGCAGCCCCTAGCCACCCGGCAGCTGGCTTCTCCCTGTTTCGGTTTTTGGGCGGTGCTCTGTTTACTGGGTTTGAAGGGGCACTGCTCGCGATTGCTTGCTTTAGCCTGTTGGGTACCCTTTTGCTGGGCAGTGGTGCCTGGCTACTGCTGCTGGGTCTGCTGGTGGTGCTGCAGCTGAGGCGGGTGATTGAGCGCCTGGACCTGGTGATTATCGCTGGGTTGACGCTGGCGGTGGTGCTGTGGTTTCCCTCGCTGCGTAGCATCCTACAAACTACAGGAGCTGCCCCAGTGCAGACGGTGCTTGTTCTAGCCGTGATGGCAGGGCTGGTGGCGGTTGCGATCGCAACCCTCTTTCAGCTGCTCTACCGTCTGTTTTCCCGCAACCCTTAGCGTTTTAAGCCTCCAGAGGCGATACCAGCGTCAAGGGCAGTACCGCCCTAACCGGCGGCTGTTGCCCTGAACGCCTAAGCCTGCTGCCGGGGTAGATGGTTAGCAGGAATCGCTAAAAAGCCTTCACCATGGATCTGAATCAATCCTCGCTGGCGCAGCTTACCCATGAGCCGGGTTACAGTTACCCGAGTTGAGCCGATGGCGCTGCCGATCTGAGCGTGGGTGAGTGCCCAGGGCAAATAGTACCCTTCGTCGTAGGGTTCGCCAAATTCATCAATCAACAGCGTTAAAAAGCCCAATAGACGGTCAATCGTGCGGCGTTGGCCTAGTGTGCTAAGCCACAGCAGCTTGCGCTGGTGCTGGTAGCGAAAGGCGTCTAAAACTTCCCGCCGGAAGTGGGGCCAGTTTTCCAGGTCGTGCCAGTAGAGCCAAATAACGGTTGTCTGGTCAACGTGGGCAAATCCCTGCAGCGTGAAGGGAGACTGGGCCACAATCTCAAAGGGTTGACCCGCCCCTACAAATCCTAAAAAAGCTTCTTCACTGGCGGCCAAAGCTAGCCTAGCTTGGGCACCTTTACTTTTGCTGTGAGTACCGAGTTGGGCGCTGCCTACTAGCCGAACTGCACCGCGCTGTACTAAGTAGAGCAGCCCTGGCCGAGTAGGAATGCGCTCGTCTTTACTAAAGGTGCGTGACCGATAGTGTTCTTGGGCCCAGTCAGTGATGCGCTGCCACGTTAGGAAGGGGCGCGCGCTGCTGTCGGGTTGCGATGATGAGAGCATAGCTTAAGAATGCGGGGCGATAACTGCAAAGTTAGGGGGAACCGATGCAAGGTATCTGTCATGACTACCCTATCGAAGTGACGACAATCTGAGGAACTGTGATAGCTGAGATAACAAACAGGCGTGCTGCTGTGAGTCAACTCTGTGAGTAAGTCTTACAAGGCACAACTCAGCTATAGAGGTAGGCAGATGGGCAATTGCCTGTTAGCAACCTACTATCTAGATTTCAACTGCCAGCCCCGATAAACCGGACTGAACCGAATCGGACTGGCATCTGGGACAGTAGCACAGTCTGGCAACCGCCGGGTCATTGGCCCCAGATGACCCTTTAATACTAAAGCATCACTCCGTACTTTTTCCCCCTTCCCCAAACTCATTCGGGCAAGTATTAGACCGTACAACCTGTCATCGAGATCCGTATAGCTCATCCGTTCCAACATAGAGAATGACTGCCATTGAGGTTCAGGACTGCTGTGTCAGATGCCATATTTTTCCATCAAAGAGATGTTGCAAAAGTCACTAAATGTTGTGTTTTGCCAAATCTCCTCAAGCGGGTCAAGCTCATCAGTTAATTCCTCATCTGTCCCATCAGAAATAGCTTCACGATCACCTGCGATCGCACTGCATTTGCGACGGCAGTCTCTGCCGGTGCAGTATGTATCACCCCTGCCGCTGCAGCTAGCGGCCCTATGTGATCAGCCTGTTGCTGGTATGGCACAAGCTTTGACAGAAGAGCTGGATCATCTTTGGTCTACCCCTATTCAAGGGGCTACACCGTTGGTTCAGGGATTCACCCAGGAGGCGCAGGCCGTATTTGAGGAAATCGATCTGGAGCTCCAAGCTTCTGGGCAGCTCGACCTACGGCTGCGGCCATTAGGGTTGCGGCGTTGGCTGATGGAACTGACGGAGCCAGGTGCTTGGCCCTCGACTTGGGCAGCAGGCGATCTGCTTTTGCCAAAGACTTGGCCCCTGAGCGACACTCTGCGGCTTTCTCCCCTGGTGCTGCTCCAGCACACTCAGATGCGCAGCGGCGCCCTGCTAGATCAACTCCCCGCCATGCAGCTTCCAGGCCCAAGACCTGCTGAACAAACTTCAGCGGAATGGTCTGCCGCAACTCACAAAATCATTTGGGCGTTAGTAGATGTAATAGATACACTAGCGGCGGCGGATTCTCAGCCTCAGATGCTAGGTAAGCAGGCCTGCTTCCTCTGCGATGCCTTTTATCAGTGGTCGCAACACTTGTACCGGGAACTAGCCATTGATAGGGCCCTAACAGGACTAATTTTGCAGGCCGTACATCGTACCTTGAGGTACTTGCTGGAAGAGCGGTTGGGTATCGCCGCCGCAGAAGCTGAGTAAGATGGGGCTTTAATTTAC
>DATNQE010000638.1:0-8792 GCA_036702895.1 Trichocoleus sp.
TAATCCAGCCCTCTTGCCCACCATCGGTCACCCGAACTTTGACCCACTGCTTATCGGGGCTTTCCTCCAGCACCACAATCTGGTCGTTGTAGTCAATGCCGCCCAGCTGAGCGAAGGTTGTGCCTGGGCCCTCTCGCAGCACCAGACCAATCGGCTGGACGACAACTGCCTCATAGTCCCCTTCCTCCAAAGCGGGGGTTGGGGTTGCTTTTGGCGTGGGAGCCGCTGCTTCTTGAGGTGTAGAGCTACCGCCTGTGTCTGCGACGGGCACCGCTGCCGTAGGGGCGTTGGTGGCCTGCGGCGGCGGTACGTCATTCTCATAGGTGGGCCGAGTTGGCAAAATGGCGAGTCGCGCCATGAAGTACCGAGCTGTGGCTACCCCCGCAAGGGACAGCAGCAGTAGAGCCAGCATGACGCCCAGCACTAGTTTTGACAGCCCAACAAGAAATCCTTTCATAGTGTTTCAGTCACTCCCCAGCTAGCTTACGGTTATAGCACGACGGGGCTCAGTCGGGCCTCTGGGTTTGCTGCTTAAATCGACTGCTCAGCTCGTTGCTACGAGACGCCAGCCGCGCTTTACCCGAAGCCGCCCACGCCTGCAGCGCCTCAATCTGCTCCTGGGCCGTACGGGCTAGAGGCACAATTTGGCTGGCAGCTTCTAGGACATCGTCTGTGGTAAAGTCGCGGTTCTGGCTAAAGCCGATGTGCATAGCTTCAATGATCGCCTGCTCGATTTCGGCTCCGGAGAAATCTGGTGTTTCGTAGGCCAGTCTGGACAAGTCGTACGCCTGCAGGTTATGAGGCCGCAGCCGCGTCAGATGAACCCCAAAAATGGCCTGCCGCTCCTCCTGGCTAGGTAGCCCAACGAAGAAGATTTCGTCGAAACGACCCCGCCGCAGCATTTCTGGCGGCAGCGCCTGAATATTATTGGCCGTTGCTACCACAAAAACAGGGGAACTCTTTTCTGCTAACCAGGTGATGAAGGTGCCGAACACTCGACTGGTGGTGCCAGAGTCGCTGCGGCCGTCAAGTCCGGCAAAGGCTTTGTCAATTTCGTCGATCCAGAGGATACAGGGGGCTAGTGCCTCTGCTAGCTGAATCATCTGCCGGGTGCGAGACTCCGACTCGCCCACTAGGCCGCCAAAGAGGCGCCCCACGTCTAGCCGCAGCAGGGGCAGGTGCCAGTGATGTGCGATCGCTTTAGCCGTGAGCGATTTACCCGTGCCCTGAATGCCGATCAACAAGAGCCCCCGGGGGTGAGGCAGACCGTACTGGCGAGCCCGCTCAGAAAAAGCGCTGCCCCGCCTGAGCAGCCAGTCCTTAAGATTGTCCAGTCCGCCAATATCCGATATCTGCTCGGTTGCCGGGTAGAAATCCAGGATTTGAGTTTGGCGAATGGTCTGCCGCTTCTCCTCCAGAATTAAGTCCAGATCTCCCGCCTGGAAAGACCCGTGGGCAGCAATAGCGCGCGCTAGCACCCGGCGGATGCGCTCTAGAGAGAGCCCCTGACAGGTCTGCACTAGTTCATCCACCAGCGCTCCAGAAAGCATGCTGCCGGTTGCGAGCAGCAGCCGCTCGACCTCTGTGCGGATGTCAGCAGGTGCAGGTAGCGCAAAATCAAGAACCGTCACTAACTCGCTCAAGTCGTCTGGAATCGACAGCTGGGGCGAGAGAATGACAATATTCTTGGGCTGAGCTTTGAGCAGGCGAGACAGGTTGCGCAGCTTGCGAGAAATGGCAACGTCCTCGAGAAAGCGATGGTAGTCCCGCAGGATGAACACCGCTGCTGCCGATGCTGGTAGTTTCTCAATCAGCTCTAGCGCCTGGAGGGGATTGCGGCGGCCAAAACCAGCATCGTTGAGGTTGCCCTGATAGCCATCAACAAAGTCCCAGATGTAAACGGCTCGGTTACCCTGGTCCTTCGCGCAGTGTGCGATCGCACTCTCTGCCCGCTCCTCCTCTGAGGTAGCCACGTAAATAATGGGATAGCGCGCCCGAATGAGAAGACTAAGTTCGTCTGCAAAGTTCATGCCGCTGATTCGCAACGATTCCCTACAGCCTAAGACAAACTGTGCGTATCCGCCGCCCCCGCAAAGCCTACCTAGTTGGAGTCCTCATCGGGCGGCAGGTAGTTCCGCAGCTGGGCAAGTGCTGCCCAACGGTGGTCTACCGCTGTATCTGGCTCCTTGGTTCCGGCTTCCACAGGAATGCCTTGACACGCCTCACTACAGAGCTGCTGCTGCGGTAAAGCCAAACATAGCTGCTCGTACAGCCAGCTCTGGGGGTTGAAATAGCCGTCGGGCGGCAGGGTTTCAACTAAGTCTTCTACCGCAACCTCGCGCTCTAGAGGGTAGTCCTCAGCATCCGGCTCCTGTAGCCAAATCAGCTCCCGAGGAGAGACGGACAGGCGGTGATTGTAATTCTGTAAGCAGCGATGACAGGTCAAGGTAACAATCGCCTCGCCTTTGCCCTTGACGTCTAGATAGGTACCCTGGTGAGTAACGGTGACTTCCCCTCGGACCGGAGTTAACGTCTCTAATTCGGGAAAGTGAGTCTCAATCTCGATTGTTTTGGTCTTTTCCTTAGCCTGCAGGAGGTTAGGAATATAGACCACATCGGCATTAGGTTTCATCTCTTTCTGGGCGGTCTTCTGCCTGGCGAACAACCAGCCGACGGTCAGGCTCTTTCCCCCGGCTAAAGGTCTCTAGCCCCTCATAGGACTTGAGAAAATTGTGAACCTGGCGGCGCTCTGCTGAAGAGAGATCGCGAATTTCAAACTCTTCGCCGCTGGTTTTAGCCTGTTCTGCAGCGTGCGTAGCTAGCGCCTGCAGCTCTGCCTGACGCTGCTCCCGGTAGCCCGCTAGCTCAATGGTAAAAGCCTGCTGTTCAGCGGCCTCTTTACCTAAGTTGAGCAGCGTGTTGGCTAGGTACTGCAGTGAATCGAGCGCTGCACCCCGAGGTCCAATAATGGTTTCGATTTGAGATTCAGAGAGCTGGGACTCGTCGATAATAAGCCAGCAGCTCGAACCCCCCTCATCCTCCACCATGCGGGTAGCCACGGAGGCTGGAAGCCCCTGCAGGGAAAGCAGTGACTCCAGCCAGGAAACTCCCGCCGTTTTTAATTCTTCGCTCATGACTGTGTCTAAGCCTTTTCCTGGGCCTTTTTCTTAGAGCGGCTGCCGCCGGGCTCAAACGGAAGCGCCTTACGGTTGCTGTCTTCGGCTTTGGCCGCCTCGGCATCGACAATCTTCTGCAGGTTCTCGGGCAGCGGTTCTCTAGAGAGAATAAATGACTGCAGCGTCTGGAAGATGTTGGCGATGAGCATGTACATCAGCACCCCGGCAGGCAGCGGGAAGAACAGGAACATCCCTGAGAAGATGACGGGAGTGAACTTGTTGACCGCGTTTTGCTGAGGGTTATCGCTGCTAGCCGCTCCCCCCTGGCCGGACAAAATCTGGTTGATGTAGAGGCTGACGCCAAACAGCAGCACCATAATCAAGATATCCCAGTGGATATCTCCGGCGTCTCCGGTAACGCCAACTCGACCCAGTGCCTTAATAAAGAGAAATCCCTTGTTAGAGGCAAGCCCAGGAACTTTGACCTGAACAGTGACATCGCCAGGCGCTAGGGCTTTGATAGTGCCGTCTTCAGAGACCTCAACCAGCTCTTGGCCTTTCGTAACTTGGATTTGAGGGGAGAGCTGTTCTTCAGGGGTAGTCTCGGCTGCTAGCTCAGACAGCGGCCGACCGTCGTTGGTCTTAAGCTGAATGTCGGTGGTTTCTCCCACAACAAGCTTGTTGCCGCTCGGCACCACCGCTGTTACCGGGGCATGAACGCCATCGGCAATGTAGATGGTCTGAGGAGACGTGGAAAAGGTTTGCGGCTGAACCTGCTCGATCTTCTCCTGAGGGAAAATTTGGAAGTTGATGTTGTAGGGCACATCTGCAAAGGGCGAACCCCGCAGCGTTGCGAAGAGGGCAAACAGAACCGGCATCTGCAGCAGGACTGGAAAACAGCCTGCTAGAGGATTACCGAATTCCTTGTAGACCTTGCTCATTTCTTCCTGGAGCTTGCCTGGGTCGTCTTTGTAGCGCTCCTGCAGCTCCTTGACGCGCTTCTGCATGACGGGCTGAGCCACTTTCATGCGGCGCATATTGCGAATCTGACCAGCATTTAGGGGGTAGAGCGCAAACCGGATGACCAGGGTTAGCGCCACAATTGCCAATCCGTAACTCGGCACAATCCCATAGAAGAAATCCAGGATTGGCCGCATGATATTTTCAGAGAGAAATCCGATACCAAAGTCCATGCGCGCTCTGCCCTAAACGTGGCCTCAATTCCAAATACGACTCTACTCTATCTGAAAGAGTCTCAACCAGTTGAGATTACCGACCCCCAACAGCGCCGCTGACGGCTCTGGCTTGGGGAGAGATTTTTTCGTTGACGTATTCGTAAACCTCGCGGAACTTGGGCACAGCCCGCAGCTCCAGACGGTTGCCGTCTTTGAGGGTGACGACCATATCGCCCCACAGGCCAACTCCCCGGGGAACGGTAACGATTTTGGCGATCTCGGAGTAGACAAGGTCGGTGCGATCGCGTCCACGCCAGCCACCAGTGACCGAAATACGGCGACTAGTGATGCGGTAGCGCAGCCAGAGGGCGCGGGTGATAGCCCCAACAGTGAGGGGAATGCAAATGACCGTAAAGGCCAGCAGCACGTTGATAATCAGGTCGCCAATGTGCGGACCTCCCTCGTAAAACACATCCTCACGAACGCCCATTGGTCACCTCAAGTTTTGAAAATAGCTGCTCTAATTCTCGCAAAAATTCGCCATATTCGCATACATCGGAGCCAGGCCGAACAATCACGACCACCTGAAGACCCGATCGAATAGTCGGCAGCAGGTGGCGAATGGCAGCTCTGATTTGGCGTTTGATGCGGTTACGGATAACCGCCCGCTTGCTTACTTTTTGACTGATAGAAATACCAAACCGGGAGCAGCTCTGGGGACTGCTTAAGCCCTTACCCTGCCCCTGAGCTTTGTTTTGGGGCGGCTGCTCTTGGGTCGACTCTTTTATCAAGTCCTCTAAAGCCGATTGATCGAGCACTGCTTGAAATGAGGCTGCTCCACCGCGGCCGGACGGGTCCTGAGTGGGCTGACTCGTTTTGGGGGCCAACACCCGAACGACCAGATGCTGAGAGACAGCTTTACGGCCGTGACGGTAAACAGCAGAAAATTCCCTAGAGTGCTTTAGGCGATGCTGCTTGGGTAAAGCCACCTATCTGCTCTCTAGGGATAAATTTTGGAGCCCCAAGACTGGGGTCGTCTGACGCACCAACACCGACACGCTAATACTTGCAGGTCAGGGGTTTGGGAGGCTAGACGGCCAGGCGGGCGCGGCCTTTGCGGCGGCGAGCCTTGATGACGTTTTGCCCGTTTGACGTTCTCATCCTGGCTCGAAACCCGGAGGTGCGTTTTTGCTTGCGGTTGGTTCCTTCCAGGGTGCGCTTGGTCATATCATTGGCCTCCCGTATGCCAAATCTCTAAAAAGTCACAAATGAAGATTGTAGCACTCAGGGGCAGCTAGCGCAGCTACTCGGCTGAGACTTCCAGCGCCCAGGTGCCTGCGTACTGCCGCGCGACATCGCCCTGGTACATCATTCGCAGGTTGAAGTAGTGGACGCCGTAGTCACGCGGGTTGCGAATGTTGGACATAACCACAACCAAATTGGTCCCCTCCGGAATCGGTTCGCTGGGATAGATCTCAATGCGGCGATTTTCCTGATCCCAGATAATTTCGTCTGTGGGGATAACAGAGTCTCCCCGGTAGCGGCCCTGGCGCAGCTCGATAGAGTCGCCGTTGAGTTGGCCTCTGAAGTTCTCGGGGTAGGTAATCTCCATTTCGATCACCTCACGAGGCAGCTTTTTGCTGCCAACCCGCAGGTAGTAACGGGCGTTCGGGCTGAAAGGCCGGTTGCGGTCAATACTGTAGGCCAAACGGTTCTCCGGATCTAGCCCGCCAAAAATGGTGATACCGCTGGTGGTTTCCTGCGCCATCAGCTGGTTAGAAATAAAGGGCGCGAATCCGGTTGCGATCGCAAGCCCCAAAGTCAGCAGACTAACAGCGGCGTAGCGAAACTTGAGTTTAATGGCCATACGTTCGTTCATACCTCCCATAAAAATCAGCCCAAATTGAGCGGGAATGCCCTGTAACCGGCGAAGCTTCAGCGTCATTTACGCCTAGCGGCCTATGGGCTCCTTGTGAATGGCATGACGTTGTCAGGCTTCAGTAGGTGCCCAGCCCCAGCAGAATTGTCTCTTGCCGCTGCGGCCTAAGTTTGCTTTACAACCCAGGCGCAGAGCCGTTAGAGACAGGTTGAGGCAGCAGGCTTTAGCTTCAGTCAACTTTGCTCAAAACCCACCAAGATCGGATCCTAACATCCGAACACCGTATCTCTGCACAATGACTGGGTAGAATTGCTGAGCCGTATGCTGAAACGGGACCCTGCAGAGAGGATTTTACGTGGCTGAAACAGATGTCTTAATTCGGCGGGGAACGCTTGAGGATTGCCCTGCGATCGCAGCCTTTAATTTGGCAATGGCGCAGGAAACCGAAGGCAAGCAGCTTGATCCAGAGACGGTTAGGGCTGGGGTGGAAGCTTTGATGGAGCAGTCCCACTACGGGTTTTATGTAGTGGCTGAGCAGGCAGGGCAGCCGGCGGCCTGCCTGCTGATTACGTTTGAGTGGAGCGACTGGCGCAACGGCGTTATTTGGTGGATTCAAAGCGTTTACGTAGCGCCTGCCTGCCGACGACAGGGCATCTTTCGGCAGCTGTATCAGCAGGTTCAGACATGGGCTAGTCAGGCCAAGGCGTGCGGCCTCAGGCTGTATGTAGAGGAGGAGAACCGCCCTGCCCAGACAACCTATGCTGCGTTGGGAATGAAGCCCGCCGGCTACCGAGTGTTTGAGGCGCTATTTTGACGGACAGTTTGTAGGGCCGCTCCAGGATGGTGACGCCATTTAGGGTGAGGCTTGGCAACTTACTGAATGCCAGAGGGCGCTTCTCGGGCTGCGCCTTCACAGAAACTCCGTTTGAAGTCGGGTGTACCTCAGGGCTATCTAAAGGATTGGAAAATGGGTTGCAAGTCAAACTCATAACGAGTATGATTTAAGAAATGGAAACAGTGATTTGAATGGTAGTATTCAGGCTAGTGCGGATTAGCTAGACTGCTTGCCAGATTTCTTGGGCCAAATTTTTTGGAGAGTACATCACTATGGTTGCAACGCCTACCAAAACCGAGGCTGCCCGGCGCTTTTACCCCACTCGTATCGACCTGCCCATCGAGGTGCGATCGCAGGTGGTTGATCTGCTCAATCAGACCCTGGCCGCCACGCTAGATCTTAAAACCCAGACTAAGCAGGCCCACTGGAACGTCAAGGGCATGGACTTTTACCAGCTCCACGAGCTGTTTGACGAGCTGTCTTCTGAGCTAGAAGAGTTCGTTGACTTAGTAGCTGAGCGGGTTACAGCCCTGGGCGGTACCGCGATGGGAACAGCTCGCATCGCCGCTGCCGAGTCGATTTTGCCGGAGTATCCCCTCGATGCCATTGATGGCAGTGAGCACGTAGCGGCTCTGGCCGAGCGCTTTGCGGCCTATGCGAAGCACCTGCGGGAAGCCATCGACGAGACCGATGGCGCTGGGGATGCTGATACAGCTGACCTCTACACTGAAGTGTCTCGCACCATCGACAAGCGTCTCTGGTTCCTAGAGGCGCACCTGGTAAAGAAGGCTGATTTGGCATAGGTGAGTCTGAACGGGTTGATATAGGGGTCCATAGGACTGCTTCAGACCCGTGAGTTGTTGGTTATTTTCGCTTTAAAGAAACGATGGGAGGAGGTGCAGTTAGGCTGCACCTTTTTGCTGCCCAGCAAATCTTCCATACAAAGAGTGTGTCGTTGCCGGTGAGTGGCTACGCGATTCGATTGCCTAGATTGCTGCTTGGGTGGCAGCCCCCCAAACCCCCCGGATGGAGGGCGCGCCCGCCCTCCAAACCTCCTCTGCTAGAAGTCCCCCAGCATCGGCACTGCTTCGCTGGTTCATCGAGTCTTTAAAGGGGCGTGTAAGTCCTACTGTTTTCGGGAGACTGCTTGTTTATCGAGCCTGTCTCAACTGCCGAATATCAGGATCACCGAACTGTCTACGGCGTTTAATGTTGCGCCCTTGCGAGAGGGTTTGGGGGAAGATTGTTCCCCCAAATAGCGGGGTCCGGGGGAAGGCCCCGGGAAAAGGACTCAAGGCGAAGTCAACACCACCTGTCTATAGAGCCGCTCTCAGCCGTGGGGCTGCTACGCTTGCTGAGCCAAATGATTGCTTGAGGCTAATTAGATTTGAGTTCCTAGCGGGTCCGACAGCTCTAGCGGGAGTAGTTTTGGAATCGCCAGCGGTTGACCTGCGCCTCTCCAATCGCTGCCATCTGCTGGGCTTGGACTAGCTGCTGCTCTAGTTCCTCAATGCGCTGCTGCTGCTGAGCGCTTTGGTTAGACAGGTCTCGATACTCCTGCTGCTGCACGACTTGAGCCTGCTGTTGCCGCTGCAGCGCGGCCTGTAAACCGGCTAGCTGCTGACTTAAGTGGGTTACCTGCTGGTGCAGTTGGTCGGTTAGGGCTGTAGGGACAGCTTCTACCGGGGGCGCAGCAGTGGGTTCTGCTTTGGAACTGGAGTCTGAGCTAGCAGCGGTTTCGGCTGACCCTTGGGCGTTGTTATGCTGGCTGTTGTGTTCGGGGCCAG
>DATNQE010000307.1:0-4107 GCA_036702895.1 Trichocoleus sp.
TGCCTTGAATCAATCCGCGCTTAGACGTTATTTAATTCGGCGTTACTTAATCATCCGAATCGTCATTGGATAGCGGTAGTCAACGCCTTCATTAACCTTAAGCGCCGCGATAATCGTAAACACTAGATCTAGAACGGCTAAAACAATGAGTAGGGGAATGCCGACCAGCACAAAAATCAAGACAGCGGCTACCAAGCAGTAGATAGCCATTGAAATTTGGAAGTTCAGCGCCTCCTTACCCTGCTCATTGACGAGAGGGAATTCCTCTTTCTTAACTAACCAAATAACCAGAGGACCGAGAATGGTGCCAAATGGAATGATCAGTCCTGACAGGGCGCTGATGTGGGTTACTGTCGCCCACATTCGGGCTTCAGGTGTCGCAGTAGAGGTCATGGCGGTACTGGCAAGAGTGGGTACATGCCCAGAGTTCCCTCACTAGCGGCAGCTGCTCCTAAAGCGATAGAAACCGTAACTTTAGAAACGCAACTCGGCAACTCAAAATAGGCACTCTTTACGCCGCTAAGAGCGGTGCAAGAAAGCGCAATTAAAGCAACAGCGGCAGAATTACATCCTGCCGCTGCCCTATAAATTACTTCGCGCTGTTGGCTGATTGCTGTTGGCTGAAGGGTTAGAGGCTTTGTACTAAAAGCGTTACTCTTCAGTATCTTCGTCTTCATCAGTGGGATACACGAAGCTGGAAGAGCGCCCGGTCAAAACCGACTTGCCTAGCGAAAAGGCTTTTTGAGCTTGCAGGGCCGCTGTGCGCTTCCAGGTAGCCCGGCGCTTGTCGCGCTTGGACTTGGAAGTTTTCTTCTTAGGAGCCGCCATAGGTTAAATCAGCTTAAAAGTTCACAACCTTTCAATTCTAAGTTACCTTCGCAGATTTTGAAATAGTTTTGAGAAGGTTACCTGGCTTTAGTGCGGCAGTTTACCGACGAACGTTCACTGACCCATGCGCCCCTAAAACCGCAGCAGGGAGTTGGCGGTTTCGTAATACTGAGACCAATAGACGACATCAGGGAGACCACGCCACTGGCTGCGGGTTACCTCCACCGTCAGGATGGGCACCGTAATGCCCTGATTTTCTCCCACGATCGTCACAATCGCTTCAGTCACTAGCAGATCAGCATCAAAGCTGCGCTGTACCCCCGCGCGTGCAGCGATTTCGGCCCGCCGCACCAGGCTCTCAAAGCTCTCGTCCTGCTCACGCACGAGAAACAGACTAACCCGCGAAGTATAGGCTACCGCCGCAGGCGGATTAAACGCAGCTTGCCCCGACCACACTAGACCGGAAAGCCCCAGCAGCAAGGCAAGCTGGGGAAGAAGACTGCCAGCGACCGTTCCTACAGCAGTCAAGTTACTGATAGGATGAGGCTTCTTTCTTGCTGGGTAAATTTGCTTTGCCATAACGGTTTGATCGGCCTAAATTTTGCCAGTAAAGAGCAGGCGAGTTTTACCCCCGCTCAAAGCCCCTAAACTTTAGCGACTGCTAGCAAAATCGTCAATAATTTTTCCTCGTTGCAGCGTGAAATTTAGTTAATCGATTCGGAACTAGAAACCTGCTGCACCAGCAAGGGATCACGACTAAAAATTGATCAAGCCGAAAGGACGCTCTTTTCATATTCCTAGTGGTTCTCCTGGTCTGCTCTACCGTTCTAGTGAGCTTGTCAGACGAGCCTGCGGGATGAGGTTCTTAAGGAGGGCACTCAGATACCACCCTATAGGTCTATCACAGGACCTCATTTCAGCCCCAGCAAAACACCTCATAAAGGGTTCGCTCTGAAGTCAGCTTTTACAGATCGAAGGGTGTGCAGGCTAAGCTCACCAAGCGGCCCTCAATACCGGCTGCCTCATCTGAGAATTTCTTTGAGGCCGCTGGTCCAAATTTTATGCAGCAAACCCTGAGCCAAGCGGTACTATGGCAGGCGATACTATGGCACATGGGGTTTAGCGCTTGGTAAAGGCTAACCCTAGGAGGGACAGGGCTGTCTATGGCGAACCATTGGGCAATTATTGTCGGCATTAATCAATATCAGTCGCTTCAGCCTCTGATGTATGCCCAGTTCGACGCTATCGAGCTACGAGACTTCCTCACGCTGGAGGTGGGTCTACCCATTAATCAATGCGTCCTGCTCACTGATGTCTCCCCTATCCTGCAGGAGGCGGCCGCTTACCCAACACGGGAGTCTCTAGAGCGGGTCTTACAGGAAATGGGGCAGCAGGTTCAGCCGGAGGACACGCTGTGGTTTTTCTTCAGCGGTTACGGGGTTAGCTGGGAGGGTCAGGACTTTCTGCTGTTGATTGACGCCGACCCCAACCGCATTCAGGAGACAGCCCTGCCGTTAGAGTTTGTGCTCAAACAGCTCAAAACTACGCCTACGGAAAACTTAGTCGTGGTGCTTGATATGGGTCGCAGCCAGTCGGCTCTGCCCAATCAGCAGTTGGGGGTACAAGGCCTAGAGCTCGCCCGGAGTTTGGGCATTCCCCTCGTGCTCTCCTGCCAGCCGGAGCAGTTTTCCCAGGAGGCACTGGCGGTGCGCCACGGCCTGTTTACCGCAGGGCTGCTAGAAGGACTGCGCTACCACGGCCGACTAGTGCTTTATCAGCTGGTGGAGTATCTGGAGGAGCGGGTGCCAGAGCTGTGCCAGCTCTATGCGCGTCCGGTGCAAAATCCTGCTGTGGCCATTCCACCTGAACGGCGATTTCTGCTGCTGCTGCCGCCCGCTGCGGTAAACCGTTTGCCTTTAACAGAGGCGGCTCAAGCGGCGGCGGCCGGATGGGCCGAGCAGGAGAGTCCGGCTACTCCAGCGGTAGCTCCAGCAGGCAGTTCCACTTATGCTGCGGGGTCATCAGCCGTTTCCCCGCTCGATGAAGATGTCACCGTGCCGGTTCCTCGTAATGCGGTAACGCCGACTTCGGCCGCCTCGCCTAGCAATCCTGATGAGGTAGATTCTGTCCCGGCGTGGCAGCGGTGGAGCCTGTTGGCGGCAGGGCTGCTGCTGTTGGGGGTTCTGGTGCGCAACTCTTCGATCTTTTTGGGCCGCCCGCCCGCGCCCAATGCGGCTGTCGTCGAATCTGCTTCGACCCCAACAGATGCGGCTAGCGGTGACTCTGCGATTGAAGCTGAGCCAGCCTCAGGCCAGCCCGGGGTCCCCCTATTTCCTGCTAACACGGGGGCAGGCAGTGATCGGTCAGCCCTAGAGCGAGCTCGCACCGCTGTGGCTGAGCAAAAGTATGGTGAGGCGCTGACCTGGCTCAATCAGGTGCCGGTGGAGCAGCGATCGGATGAATTTTTGCAGCTCGTCGATCAGGCCCAGGCGGGCTACGCGCGATCGCAACAGAGCAATGAAGAGGTGCTCAACTCGGCCCGCGCCATTATCCAGCCAGTATCGGCCTCCCTCTTTAGCGACGCGATTAAGCGAGCCCGTCAGATTCCGGTCGGCGATCCTGCCTACGAGCAGGCTCAACAGGACATTAACCGCTGGACCCAGGTCATTATCGACTTGGCCGATGGACGAGCCGCCGCAGGCCAGTTTGATGAGGCAGTTTCGGCAGCGCGGCTGGTGCCTGACGATCGGCCTGAGCTGTACCAAACGGCGCAGGAACGCATTGCCCGCTGGCAGCAGCAAAAGGTTAACCGCGACGTTCTCAAGCAGGCTCAAGAGCGCTTGGTTCCAGACAACGTAGAGACGTTTGAGAACGCTATTCGCCTAGTGCGCGACATCCCGGTAGGCTACCCAGAAAGGCCCATCGCCGAGGAGCGCATTGAGCAGTGGAGTCAGGACATTTTGGTGATTGCTCGGGCTCGGGCCGCCGAAGGTCGTCTGCAAGATGCGATCGCAGCGGCCCAGCGCGTGCCCGAGGGCACGTCTGCCTATGCCCAAGCCCAGCAGGAAATTCAAACTTGGGAGTCCCAGATTTAGCAAATTGCGGGTCTAAGATCTCTAATAAGGCCAGGATACAACTCAGGTTGAGACGCCTTGGTTTTGCCGCTCACCTGACTGCCCCAACCCGGAGCCTTAACTGCTGTTTCAACATCAAGCCATGCCCACCCGCATCGAACCCGGCCCTGGCCAAGAATCGGTCTGGGATTACCCCCGCCCACCC
>DATNQE010000308.1:0-3557 GCA_036702895.1 Trichocoleus sp.
TCCTAATGCTGGCTCTGAGCTTATCTCAGACCCACTCATTATTCCTTTTGTCAACCTGCGGAATGTCGGTTAGATGCCAAAACGCCTCAGCTGAGTTTACAGCTGAGGCGTTTAAGCTTGGATGCTAACCTGGTTAACCGCTACAGGTTGGCGCGAGCGTCTTTGACGGCAGCATAGAAGAACAGCCCTACCAGCGGCACGCTGATAGCCAGAACAATACTGGTGGGCAGTGTGCCCAAATCTGGCTGCCCCGAAGACAGCTCAAAAATAGAACCAACCGCTGCGATCGCAGCAATACACGATCCGGCGAGAAACACGCCGCTCTTGGGAGTCATCATGGCCCTTCTCACCCTCTAACGACGACTGCGCGGGAGTTTAAGCCCGTCAGGCTACTTACCCGCTGACAAAGAAATTACCGGACTGCCAATTGCAGTCCCAGCAATTTCACTATACAGGGCGCACGTCCTTAGCGGAAAAGCCATGCTTTTGCAGCTCCTGGTTGAGGGCCAGCGCGTTCTCTACCCGGTCGACAAACATAACGCCGCCCAGGTGGTCCATTTCGTGGAGAATGCAGCGGGCCAGCAGTTCAGAGGCCGCTAGCTTTTTGGGCCGACCGTTTTCGTCTTTGTAGGAAACTTCCAGAGCAGCCGGGCGCACCACGTCTAAGAATACGTTGGGAATGCTCAAACAGCCTTCCTGGCCTACCGCCAGCTCTTTGCTGACGCGGATGATTTGAGGGTTGACCAGCACCAGCGGGGGAGTAGCCGCGTTCTCAGGGTCGACATCTACCACGATCACCTGCTTGTTGACCGCCACCTGGGGTGCAGCCAGACCAATGCCGTCGGCACTGTACATGGTTTGCAGCATTTGCCGTGCCAACTGCCGCACTTCGTCATCCACTTTCGCTACGCGCTTAGCGGGCTGACGCAGCACCTTGTCTCCCAGGGTGTGAATCTCTAGGGGAGGATTTTTGACTTTGGCTTTTTCGACTTGGATGGCTGCTGACATGGCGATGTGGGGATACCCTTAGCGACAAATTTGCTCTTTCCCTATCCTAACAACACAAACTCACTTCGAGATAGGCCCACTTAGCCTTGGGCTTCACTCTGGAGAACTTGGGGCCTGCAGCCTGAGAAGAGAGAGTAGAGGCTCACGACTTGACCGATGATTGCGATCGCAGGGGCCTTAAAATTCGCTGCCTGCATCGCCTCCACAATAGTTCCCAAAGTGCCGATCAGTTCCTCCTGCTGGGGCCGGGTGCCCCACCGCACCAGAGCCACGGGGGTTTCAGCCGCCAACCCTGCCGCCAGCAGCTCCAGCACAATGTTGACCAGGTTATGAATACCCATGTAAATCACCAGGGTTTCTGAGCCCTGAGCAATGGCCTGCCAGTTCACCTCAGGGCGATACTTCCCCGCCGACTCGTGCCCCGTCACAAACGTCACCGAAGAACTGTAGCCCCGATGAGTAATAGGAATACCCGCGTAGGCAGGTACCGCCACCCCGGCAGTGATACCGGGCACCACCTCTACCTCAATGCCCGCTTCTACCAGCGCCGCCATTTCTTCACCGCCCCGGCCAAAAACAAAGGGATCGCCCCCTTTTAGCCGCACAACCAGCGCGTGAGCCCGCACCTTATCGATCAGCAGCTGAGTAATGTCGGGCTGCAGCATGGAGTGGTCTCCCTTTCGTTTGCCCGCATTAATCACCTCAGCTTGAGGATTAACCATCGCCAAAATAGGCGGACTAACCAGAGCATCGTGAATCACCACATCAGCGCACTCCAGCAGAGTCTTGCCCTTGAGGGTAAACAGCCCTGGATCACCCGGGCCAGCCCCTACTAAATAGACCTTACCCGGCAGCGAAACCTTAGAAAGACCTAGCGGAGTTAATTGCGCCATGTATCCAGCCATCCTCTAGCCAAGGCAGGAAAAAGATAAACAATCATTATAGGCCTGCCAGTAGAGCACACCCGTTTGACCTTTTGTCCTTGTCCCGTAACATGCTTTTGCAGAGTTAGGCAAGACTTCGCCTCAATGCCTCCCCTAATGTCTTAGGGCCACTCGCTTCATCGGCTTTACCGCTGCCCCTTTAGGGCTACAGTTGAGCGCAATTTCAGCTGCCAGCCGGGCTACTTCTACCGTGGCCCCTAGTGGGGGCAGCAGACGAAAGTTGATGCGGGGAAAGCGCTCGGCCAACTCTTCTGTCACCCGCGTAATAGCATCGGTAATGCCGCCTGTGAACAGGAAATAAGGCAGGATGGTGAGCCGTTGACAGCCCGCTTGCATCAGCTGTACGACCTGAGTTTCGAGCGTCGGCGGCACGGACCAAAAAGCAACTGAGGCTCCTAACGTTTCAGCCAGAGTTTCAACCGCGTAGTTCCCCTCGGGTTGCCGACTGCCGTGGGCCAGCAGCAAACACTGCTCAGAGGCCGCATCAGCCATACGCGCTTTCAATAGGTGCGCCAGATGGGGATGGCTGCCTAAATGGGCACACAGATCCACCTGCACCCGACCCTCCAACTTTTCTTTGGCCAACGCGACTTCTGCGGGAATATCTGCTGTAACGTGGACTCCCCGCAGCAAAAAGATGGGAACGACCTTGACTCGCTCCACCCCAGCCGCTTTGACCCGCAAGCAAAACTCGTAAAGCTGCTGATGCAGGGGCAATGGCGTCAGCTCTAAATAGGCCGTTCCTACAATCGGAGAAGGCACAACTTCTCTTACCAAGGGCGATAGCCTGGCCTTTTGCGCCGCAGGCAAATCGCCCACATCAGTTAACCCTGGCCGAATAGCGGCCCTTTCGCTAAGAATCTGCTGGTCCAAAAATCCTGAGTCTGTCCGATCTTGCAGCTGGTCGCGCACGAGTTGCGCTAAACGATTCATTGCGGCCTGGGAGCGGGGGTCCCGGCTGCCGTGAGAAATCAGCAAGTAGGCTGTGGGAGAAGACGCAGACACCAAGAGACACCCTTAAATTACAAAATTGATACCACCCTAGATCTCAATCCGCATGAGGGCGCCAGATCTAAAACACAAGCCAAGTAACTTTAAACAGGGAGGCCAGGCTGGGCTTGAGTCCCCATATTATAGAGAGCCTCTTTGACTTCTCCAGTATCTAAAGCAGCATTTAGCCCTCATCAGCGGGAAAGATAGCTGCTGTTACTCGGATCAATCCATCGCGAAGAGGCCGCGCCAACAGCTGCCCTCCTGACAGCACTACCCCTGGGTAGAACTAGGGCTGAACTGCTCTGTAGGTGAAAAACCGATTGAAGGCTCCCAGGGTGTCTACCTGGTAAGACGGCAGAATGTCGACCCCCGGTACTGCGAACGTGGTTTTGTAGAGACTAAATAGAAAGAAATTTTGGCGCTGGGTGTGACGACGAATCACCTCCTCAATAGCCGCCTGGTTCTGCTTCAGCAGTTCACTGCATTGAACTTGCAGAAACTGGGTCAGGGCAGCCGGGAGATCGGCACACAGCTGCGCCTCCATGTGCTCAGACAATTTTTGAACGGCGTACTGCTCATAGTCCAAGGGATCGGGGTTGGTAGCAGCCATAC